>CALDNM010000166.1 GCA_937915045.1 uncultured Clostridia bacterium | reverse complement strand
AAGAGTCGGCTGGTTCGACGCGGTAGCTACGAGATACGGCTGCATGATGCAGGGAGCTACAGAAGTAGCGCTGACAGTACTCGATCCGCTCGGCTATCTCGATGAGATCCCTCTGTGCGTCGCGTACGAACTCAACGGAAAAGAGATCCACGACTTCCCGCATACGACCGATCTTTACAAGGCAAAGCCTATCCTTAAGAAAATGCCGGGATGGAAATGCGATATCACAGGCATCCGCGAATTTTCAAAGCTTCCGAAAGAAGCACAGGATTATGTGAATGAAATAGAAAAGCTTATTGGCTTCCCGATCACGATGGTCTCGAACGGTCCGGGAAGAGAAGATATAATAATGAGAAAACCGCAGCTGTAATCAGTTCGGAAGGAGGAAGAATGAAGACCAGAGACAGAATTAAGAACGCTGCCATTGAGATGTTCAATGACAAAGGCGCAACAAACGTAAGCACCGTGCAGCTCTCCGAATCACTCAAGATCAGTCCGGGAAATCTGTATTACTACTTTGATAATAAAGAGCACCTGATAAGATCGATATTCACGGAAGACATTATCCCGAATACAGACATGCTCTTTTTCAGAGAGGACTTCGGCCATTCGGAAAACGGCATACTGAACTTTTTCGAGGATTATCTCAACAAGATCTATCAGTACAGATTTTTCTACGCTGAGCCTTACGCTCTGCTGAAGAACGATCCGGAGATGCTCGAGATCTACAAGCCGAGATGTGATAAGCTTATCAACCAGCTGAAGACAGTGTTCGACAACTGGATCGCGACCGGGATCATAGAGGAAATAGATCAGATGACGAAGAACTTCATCGCTGATAACATCTGGACTGTCGGCCAGACCTGGCCAAACTTTTTCAGAGTTGTCGCCGGTATCGAAGACCCTGTCCGCGTGAATCACGAAGGTGTGCTCCACGCATACGCGATCATCGCTCCGTATCTTACGGACGCGGCGCACGACAGGATGCTCGTCCTGCTCGAAAAGAAAGGGATACTCGAGGAATACGACCTAAGCGATCTCGAGAAATAGCAAAAAACAGAACATAAAGGCGCGCCGCGCCGGATCAGACGATCCGGCATGGCGCGTTTTTCGTATCGGTATTTACCAGCCCTTCTTGTATTTAAGCACTTCATCCGGGATGTCGCCGCGGATGAGATCTTCGATCGCGCTTTCGAT
>CALDNM010000165.1 GCA_937915045.1 uncultured Clostridia bacterium | reverse complement strand
CATCGCCGATCTTCGGCTTTCCGACATCGTACGCTTTTTTGCTTACGAATACATAATCCTGCTGGACCAGGTTCGGCTGCATCGACACCCCATTCACGATGACCGGTCTGAAAAAGCAGATCGCCACAAGCACTATCGCAGCTACTATCGCCGCGTCTATTATGAATGACAGGATCTTTGATATCGTCCCGCCTTTTCTCATCTTTCCACCCCGAATATCGTCTTCTCGGCTTTCACGAACCTGCCCGGCTCATCCGCGATGATCGTCTTTCCCGCGAGAGGTCCTCCGGTGAATACGAGCTTATGCGAATGCAGTAACTGAGCGGTTATGCCGCAGCTTTCCTTGACGCGCCGGTTCACTTCAGGGTCGCCGTATTTCGCGTCACCGATCACCGGATAACCTGCCGCCGCGAGCTGCGCTCTTATCTGGTGCGTCCTCCCGGTCATCAGTTCGACTTCCGCGAGCGTGAAACCACTTCCGACTTTTAAAGGCATTACTGCCGTCTTCATAGTCTTCGCGGCTTCATTGCTTCCTGCCGGCATCACCCGGACCGTATTCGTCTTTTCGTTCTTCTCCATCTTGCCTTCGAGCTTGAAAGGCCCTTTCATCTCTCCGGCTGTGATGGTGAGGTAATATTTATGTACGCTGTCTCTTTCACGCAGCATCGCGGAATACTCTCGCAGCGCTTCGGCATTCTTTCCGAATATCACGAGCCCCGTAGTGTTGCGGTCCAGCCTGTTCACCGGTGACGGCACGAATGTTCTCTCGCGTCCCGGCTGGTATTCTCCTTTTTCCATGAGATAACCCTGCACCTGATTCTGAAGAGTGTTCTTCTTTTCGTGACTGTCTCCGTGAGTAAGGAGGCCGAACGGCTTCTCGACGATCAGCACATCGCTGTCCTCGTACGCCACTTTGAACTGTATCTTCGTTTTCGGGATGTGTTTTTTTTCACGAAGAGACGTGAATTCCTCATCTGATATATACAGCGAAATAACGTCGCCTTCGCTCAGCATACTGTCCTGTTTCGCGCGCTTTCCGTTCACTTTCACATCCTTGCGGATCATCTTATAGATGTGCGAGAGTGACGCTTTTCTGAAGTATTTTTTCAGAAATCTGTCGAGCCTCTGCCCCGCATCGTTTTTCCCTGCAGGAATTTCTACCATAAATGCTATTATACAACAAATGGTAGAGTCTCGCACGATTTTATGTTAAAATCATAGTAATGAGGTGGTATTATGAATAAGTTCAAAGATTTCTTTTATAACAAGAACGATATCATCGTAGCGGTCATAATTCTATTGATCGCGGCAGTCGTTATCTATTTCCGGATAGCGGCTATCATGGACTATCCGTCCACACTTGTATAACAATAAACGGAGGTAAGAAATGGCACTGATAACTACTGAAAAAATGTTTGCTGAAGCTCTGAACAGCGATTACGCGATAGGCGCTTTCAATGTAAACAACATGGAAATCATTCAGGGGATCGTAGAGGCCGCAAAGCTCGAAGACGCTCCGGTCATACTGCAGGTATCCGCAGGGGCAAGAAAATACGCGAACCCTATATATCTTGTCAAGCTCGTTGAAGCAGCTATGGAAGATACAGGGCTCGACGTCGTTCTCCATCTCGATCATGGAGCTGATTTCGAGATCTGCAAAGACTGCGTAGACAATGGTTTTTCATCCGTCATGATAGACGGTTCCAAATATCCGTTCGAAGAGAATATAGCTCTGACGAAGCAGGTCGTCGAATACGCTCACGATAAGGGCGTAGTAGTCGAGGCCGAGCTCGGAAAACTTGCCGGCATCGAGGACGCTGTCAAAGTCAATTCAAGAGAAGCGACATTCACAGATCCTGACGAAGCTGTCGAGTTCGTCGAGAGAACAGGCGTAGATTCACTGGCCGTCGCTATAGGCACGAGCCACGGAGCTTACAAATTCAAAGGGACTCCATATCTGGATTTTGAAAGACTCAAGAAGATCCATTCACTTCTTCCTGAGACACCGCTCGTGCTCCACGGAGCTTCCACGGTCATGCCGGAGTTTGTGAAACTCTGCAACCAGTACGGCGGAGACATCCCGGGCGCTCAGGGCGTACCTGAAGATATGCTTTCAGAAGCGGCGAAACACGGTGTCTGCAAGATCAACGTAGATACAGATCTGAGACTCGCTATGACAGCCAAGATCAGACAGTGCTTCAGCGAAGAGCCTTCAGTATTCGATCCGCGCAAATACCTCGGCCCTGGCCGCGACGCGATCAGAGACATGGTACAGCACAAGATCAGAGACGTCATGAAGTGCTCACACAAGAGATAAAGACTGTTTCGGCAGATAAAGACAGGCTCCCGGAGATCCGGGAGCCTTTGTTATACATTACTTTTCTATTTTGTCTT
>CALDNM010000164.1 GCA_937915045.1 uncultured Clostridia bacterium | reverse complement strand
CGCCGCGGCCGCGGCGAAAGACGCGTACAAAACTACGGTCGATACTGAAGCCGGACGCAAAGAGTGGGCGAAAAAAGGTGTATCTGACGCGGCGGAAATGGCTTCTATGGCAGTCGCGGACGAGCTGTTCCACAAGGGACTGAATACACGTACCGCTTTTGAGGATGAAAATCCGGAATTCCATGAAGCCAGGAACGCTGTCAACCAGGCACGGACCGCGGCATGGCACTTGTTCGGTAAGAAAAAGAATAAGTAAAATCATACTGTTTAAGTTGAATGAGAAGAGAGAATCACATTATGAAGAAAAAAATGAAACTTACGCTGATGCTCGCGGCAGCAGTTGTTGTCGTGATGGCATTCACTATGATGCCGCAGGACGCGAGCGCGGCGACGTATAATTACAGTTATACTTTTCCTTGTGAGAATGGAAGCACAGTCGACATTGATACCAACTTAAATCTGCTCACGAGATACAGGGCCGGCGACGCGAAAGAATTAAAATTCAAGATATCCACTACTGACGGCAGTACATTCGGCAGTTATTCACATCTTAAGACTCCTCAAAATGAATTAACGTTGAATACTTATAACAAAACATCATTTGAAGACAGTGTATATCTTGACGCGATAGGAGAGTACAGTTTTGATATCAGCGGAGGAAAGAACGATGACTATAGATTCTCGCTCCCTGAAGTATTCGCGTCAGCACCTTCCAAGATCAGAGTTTATTCTACTCCGACCAAGGTATATTTCAATAAAAAGTATGTGAGCGCCGCGACATGCGGGACCGATATATGGATCAAGAAAAGCGACGTGACGATTCCCTATGAGATGAATACAGCGTCAGGAGATATAGTTAGCTTAAGCGGTTTCAAGCCTAACAAAAAATATAAGTTTGAGATACGCAGCGGTATTGTGAAGGGCGATACTCTTAAATACACAAGCCCTGTTGTGACTAAGACTGTACCTACTGGGCCGTCTGTAAAACCTGTGATCAAATCGGTCAAGGTATATAACGTGAAGTTCACGCCGCATTATGATCTTTTAGGAAATATCAAATCATGGACTTCCAAGTATTCTATCAAGGTGACCTTGAGCAAGAAGGCATCGAAGACCAAAGGCATTGTAATGACTCTTGGCAACGGTGAACAGAGGAAGATAAAGGGAACAGGCAAAACATTCAAGGCAGGCTTCAACAGCACCATGCCTAACAGCCAGAAGAACACTAAGATGACTGTCAAAGTCATGACATACAGTGACAATACATACATGTGCTACAGCTACGATTCAAAGGCTAAGAAAATCACGATCAAATAACTAAAATCAAAACATGATCTATAAAGGCTCCCTTCCGTGCTGATACGGAAGGGAGTTCTTCATTGACACAGATCAGCACAGAGGGTAATATTGAATATATAGATATTTTAGCACGGGATAATAGAATATTTATGAGCAGCAGGGAGATGAGGCAAAATGGATATCGCGCAAAAAACAGCAGATCCGGAGAAAAGAAAAGGCGGGTTCACGCTTGTCGAGATCATCGTCGTTCTTGTGATACTTGCGATACTGGCCGCGATCCTTATACCGGCCATGGTGGGGTACATCGACAAGGCAAATAAAAAGGCAGTCATAGCTGAGTGCAGGGAGTGCGTGAACGCGGCGCAGACTCTGGCGTCCGATGCCTATGGGACTTCAGATACTTCAAAGATCGTCAATGATAAAGCGACAGCGGCGGAGATAAAAGAAGTCAAAGATCTGTCAGAAGTCGAAGGGACGATAAGCAGCATCGATTATTCTTCTCATAAAGTCACAAAGCTCATTTACGTTTCGAAAAATAATATCACGTGCATATATGAAAAGGGGAAGTACACGGTCCAAAGCGGGACTTCATCGTCCGCGCTTTCGGCGATCGTAGCAGCGGCTAAGAAAATAACAGAGACAGGGAAATACACTTCCGGATCTGATCTGATCAAAGGACTGAAGGACTCCGGCGAACTGACGGATGATTCATATATCACAGCCGGCGGCAGCAAGTATGCGGTGACTGCGGATAAGTCATCAGGAAAAGATTTTCTCCTCTACGCAACAACAGCGGACGCGTCCGCTCAGGAATATATCAAACGTCAGAACACGAAGTATATATATAATTACAATACAGATAAATGGTATGAGTATGTAGGCAGCGGAAAATACGATGTCACCGGGAAGTCGAGCAGCACAGTACTGGACGACATAACAACGGACACCGCGAACTGGAAAGAGACAGATGACGTTGCATACCATAAATAGTTTTAGCGGGATAGCCTATGGCCGCGATGAATGCCGGAGGCGGCTGGAAATAAACCGCGCATTTAGACAAAAACGCACTGTTTAAAGTGCGTTTTTTGTTATTTTGAGGATAGATCAGACTGCGCTTTTAGGAACATTCAGCGATATTGAGTATATAAGAAAATGCTTCAATGATATGGAGCCGCTTGAACGTGGTATGTACGAGAAGGCGATGCTCTTGTTTAAGCAGTACATGCTGGTCGGGTAAAAGATATACTATCGCGTCACTTTCACTTTTCAAAACAAATGCTATATTATCCATCCAAAGAATCTTGTTACTAAAGATAATATCATCTGCATTCCACCATATATGACGATATGCTTATGATTGTGATATATTGACATACTATAATATAGCGTGCTATATTATAAAATGGAAAGAGGAAAGATCAGGATAAGGGGAGATAGTGATGCCGAAAAATTTCGCGGGAGAAATACTGAAACAAATAAACGATGAACTTGCGAAGCGCGCGAACAACGCGCTGAAAAAAGACGGTCTGACTTTCTCGCAGGCAGGAGTGATCCTGACTCTCGGAGAAAAGCAGAAGGAAGGCATGTCCATAAAGGAGCTCAGCCGAAGCATATGTGTGGCTCAGCCGACCATGACCGGGATCATCGACCGGCTGCAGGAGAAAGGCATAGTCCAGAGCAGCAGCGATCGAAGCGACAAGCGTATCAGGATGGTAACTCTCACTGGAAAAGGTATCAGATGCCTGAAAAACGCGGATGAAAATAAGAGAATGGCGGAAACGCAGTTTTTCGAAGGGCTTACGGAGGAAGAACGCGATCAGCTGATCACGCTGCTCGAGAAAGTTAGAAATAATTTAGTAAAATAATACATTTTGCCCGTCCACGGAGGCGGGCAAAAAATAAAGCGAATACATAGCATGCTATACGAGTGGAGGCGCTGATGATAAAAATTTTCAAATATCTTAATAAGAAGGAATGGACGATGATAGTGTTCAGTCTCGGACTGGTCGTCTGCCAGGTCTGGCTTGACCTTAAACTTCCTGATTTCATGAACGAGATCACGACGCTGGTCGAGACAAAGGGCAGCCAGATGTCAGAGATAATAACGCAGGGAGGATACATGCTTCTCTGTGCGATAGGCAGTCTCATGACTTCATTCATCGTCGGATACATTTCAGCTAAGGTCGCGGCTGAGTTCTCGATGAGGATCAGGGAAATGATCTACGACAAAACAGTGTCATTCTCTATGGAAGAGCTGAGCAAATTCTCCACCGCCAGCCTTATCACGAGATCGACGAATGACATAACACAGATCCAGACGCTAATAGCTATGGGTCTGCAGGCAGTCGTGAAGGCACCGATCCTGGCTGTTTGGGCAGTGGCAAAGATCGCAGGGAAGAACTTCACGTTCACCATTGCCACAGGATGCGCAGTGGTGTTCCTATTGGTAATAGTCTTCTTTATGCTGTTCTTCTCGATACCAAAATCTAAGAAAGTCCAGGTGCTGACAGACGATCTCAACCGTATCGTCAGAGAGCATCTGACGGGTATCAGGGTAGTGCGCGCATACAACGCAGAAGAGTATCAGGGAAAGAAATTTGAAAAAGCAAACACCGAAGTCACGAATGCGAATACATTCGTGAACAGACTTACAGCGCTGATGTCGCCGACAATGACTTTCATCATGTCGATGCTGACGCTTTCGATATACTGGCTCGGCGCCGGGCTGATCAACCATTCCGCAATGTCAGGCAAGCTTCCGCTGTTTTCTGATATGGTCGTGTTCTCGTCATACGCCATGCAGGTCATAATGGCCTTCATGATGCTCACGATGGCATTCATAATGCTGCCGAGAGCGTCCGTCGCGGCGAAGAGGATAATGGAAGTCCTGAATACGCCTGTTACAATAATCGATGGCACGGTGACAGACAGCTCGGCTGACGGCAGGATCGAATTCAAAAATGTCAGCTTCGGATATCCGGACGCAGAGGAAAATGTCCTGAACCATATCACATTCACCGCCGAGCAGGGGGAGACAGTCGCCGTCATAGGCGCTACCGGAAGCGGCAAGAGCACGCTCATAAATCTGATCCCTCGTTTCTACGATACGACAGAAGGAGAAGTCCTCGTCGACGGTATCGATGTCAGGGATTATGTGCAGAGCGCGCTCAGGAACAAGATAGGGTATATCTCGCAGAAGGCAGTAATGTTCTCGGGGACCGTCAGCAGCAATGTGAGTTTCGGCGATAACGGCAGCGACAGAGGCGGTGATGTCGAGAGATCAATAGAGACTGCACAGGCCATGGATTTCGTAAAAGAAACAGGCATCGACGGACACGTCTCACAGGGCGGGAGCAATTTGTCCGGAGGACAGAAACAGCGCCTTTCGATAGCGAGAGCTATATGCCGTGATCCTGAGATACTGATCTTCGATGACTCTTTCTCGGCTTTAGACTATGCGACAGACAGAGCTCTGAGGGATGCACTTTCAGAGCGTGCGGCGAAAGCCACGAAAGTCATAGTCGCGCAGCGTATCAGCACGATAAGAGACGCTGACATGATACTCGTCCTTGAGGACGGGGCAGTTGTCGGACAGGGCACGCACGATGAACTGATGAAAACGTGCGATGTATATAAAGAGATAGCGCTGTCACAGCTTTCAAAGGAGGAACTTGAAAATGAGTAAGGGATTTACACCGCCGGCACCGGGAGGCGCGCCGGGCGAAGGGACAGTCACGGAGAAACCGAACGACTTCACGGGAAGCATAAAAAAACTTATACATTACTGCAGAAGTTTCATGCCGGCGATAGTTGTCTGTGTGATACTGACAATCGTCGCGTCGATATTTTCACTGATCGGGCCGAACAAACTCAGCGAGATCACGGACCTCATAACGAGCGGCATGACTTCGAAGATAGATCTGCAGGCGGTCATGAAGATAGGTGTATTCCTGGCGGTCATTTATTCGGCCAGCTGGGTGCTGAGTTATATACAGGGATTCATCATGGCAACTATATCGCAGAAGGCGACGAGGAGCCTGAGGTCAGATATCGTAAACAAGATAAACAGGCTGCCGCTTTCGTATTTCGATAAACGGAGTTATGGCGACACGCAGAGTCTCGTCACGAATGACGCTGATACGATCGGGACTAGTCTGAACCAGAGTCTTTCATCGATGACATCAGGGATATTCATGTTCATTGGTTCACTCATAATGATGCTGTACACGAACTGGATCATGGCTCTCTGCGGGCTGGCATCGACACTTATCGGTTTCGCGCTCATGCTGCTAATAGTATCGAAATCACAGAAATATTTCGCCGAGCAGCAGAGAGAGCTCGGGCGGCTGAACGGTCATATCGAGGAGATCTACGCAGGACAGGCAGTAGTGAAAGCGTACAATGCGGAGAAGCAGGAGAAGAGCACATTCTCAAAACTCAACGGCGGGCTCGCGGACTGTGTACTCAAGTCACAGTTCCTGTCGGGACTCATGATGCCGATCATGACGTTCATAGGCAATCTGGCTTATGTTGTCGTATGCGTCGTCGGAGCGGTACTTGCGCTTAAAGGGATGATTTCGTTCGGCGTCATCGTCGCGTTTATGGTATATATCAGGCTGTTCACTCAGCCTCTTTCAACGCTCGCTCAGGCGACAACAACACTCCAGTCGACAGCCGCGGCATGCGAAAGAATATTTGGATTCCTCGATGAAGAAGAACTTTCGGACGAGTCGGACAAGACAGAGCGGATAGATGATGTGAAGGGCGATGTGTCATTCGATCACGTAAGATTCGGATACAGCAAAGACAGGATCATTATAAATGATTTCACCGCCGACATAAAGTCAGGGCAGAAGGTCACGATAGTAGGACCGACTGGCGCAGGCAAGACAACTATGGTCAACCTGCTGATGAGATTCTATGAAGTTTCGGGAGGTGTCATCTATATAGATGGAGTCAGTACAGAAAATCTGAAGCGTGAGAACGTGCACGATCTGTTCGGTATGGTGCTGCAGGATACGTGGATATTTGAGGGAACGATAAAAGAAAATATCGCTTACTGCAAAGAGGATATCACTGATGAAGATGTCGTGGCTGCGTGCAAGAATGTCGGATTGCATCATTTCATAAAAGCTCTGCCTAAGGGCTATGACACAGTGATCAATGATGAGTTCGCGCTTTCATCGGGGCAGAAACAGCTGATGACTATCGCGAGGGCGATGGTGGACAACGCGCCGCTGCTGATACTGGATAAAGCAACGAGCTCGGTCGATACGCGTACGGAGATAATGATACAGAAGGCCATGGACAAGCTGTCAGAAGGTAGGACTTCATTCGTCATCGCTCATCGGCTTTCGACGATAAAAGACGCGGACTTGATACTCGTGATGAGAGACGGCGATGTGGTAGAGAGCGGAGGGCACGAAGAGCTGCTCGCGAAGGGCGGCTTCTACGCGGATCTCTATAACAGCCAGTTTGATACGCAGGCCGTTTAGAAGAGAACTACATCGAGGGGTCGTTTTCTGTTATAATTATCTCTAAAGTCAGGGGGCAGAACGAATGAAAGTAATAGATCTTACACATACGATAATGGAAAACATGCCGGTGTACCCGGGTACAGATCCGCTCTGGTTCGGCTGTTTTCCAATCAAGCTGGAAGACTGTGATGGAGCGCCGATAAGGGCCATGGCATGGATGGAGTAAAATCATGGGACAGACTGAAGAACTAAAAGAACTGCTGCGTCAAAACGGCACGGAAATAGACAGGACCGGGCTTGAAATAAAAAAAGAGGACGATGCGCTCGTGCTTACAGATGGACGCATGACGCTTAGCTGCGATTTCACTCACATGATCCCAAGGATCAAACAGGGGAGACTTCAGAGCGAACTTATTGTGCGTGCCGCGAAAATAAAAGGGATCGAAGATGATCTCACAGCGGTCGACGCTACGGCCGGCTTCGGAGAAGACTCGCTTCTTCTCGCAGCGGCAGGCTTTTCAGTCATCCTTTACGAATACGATCCGGTGATCGCGGCGCTTCTAAGAGACGGGCTCAGAAGAGCGGCGGACATCCCGGAGCTTTCGGAAGCTGTCGGACGGATGAAACTGCGCGAAGAAAACAGCATTACTGCTATTCAAAAAATGAACGAACCGCCGGACGTGATATACCTCGATCCGATGTTCCCGGAAAGACAGAAGAGCGGACTGATCAAAAAGAAGTTCCAGCTTCTGCAGCAGCTCGAGCGCCCATGCGAAGACGAGGGCGCGTTGGTACGAGCCGCGTACGATGCCGGGCCGAGAAAGATCGTCATAAAAAGACCGCTCAAGGCAGCGTCACTGGCAGACATCAAGCCGAGCTATTCAATAAAAGGAAAATCGATACGGTATGACTGCATAGTGATACCGAGATGATCATTTGAGCAGCAAGTCCGATATACGTTTCGCGCGTTTCACATGATCCAGCATATTGTTTATTTTCCCGAGATAGATCTCATCCTTGGCGATATGGACCATGCCGTCGCCGAGACTCTCGCCCTGTAAGCCGCCCGCGATCTCATTATAGCCTCCATTGAAGCAGGACAGTGCACTCTTTTGGGTAAGGGAATATCAGAAATCGATAAACGTGAGAAGCCCCTTCCGTCCGGAAGGAGCTTCTGCTTGGTTTTGCCATGTATTTGAGTTATGTTTAGTTGTGTTTCTAGTCAGGCAGCACTGCCCATGCTCTTACAGGCATGCCGTTCGCTTCGACTATCCTAGGCATAGCTACGAACAGGACTGCTCCTGTCGCCGGTACCTGGTCGAGATTGTCCATGACTTCGATCTGGAACCTGTCTGTACCGAGGATGTATCTTTCGCACTGGATATCTCCGGCAGCCGCGCTTCCTACTGCCGCGGCTGTATCGAATGGCTCATGACCGATAGCCGCTACATTTCTTTCCTCGACGAGGAACTTAAGTGTGTCCATAGTCCATCCAGGATAATGTTCCTGGCCAGTCCCGTCGTCCATGGTCATGTCCGCTTCCGAAGGCCATCTCTTGCACCAGTCGGTGCGCATAGCTGCGAAGCATCCCTCAGGGATCTTTCCGTATTTTGCTTCGAACTCTTCGATATCGGACATCTTGAGTTCATAATCCATGTTCTCTTTTACTTTCGCGCTGACATCGATCACCACCATCGGCATGCAGAGATCTTTGATCCCGAATGTGCCGAGTGTGCGGCCGTCTCTGTGGAAGTGAGCAGGCACATCGATATGTGTACCGAACTGTCCAACGAATTTCTGAGTATAGATCTTGAACTCCATACCTTCGCACTCGCCCCAGTCGATAGCTGTTTTATTGAGTTCGATGGAGCCTTCAGGGAAGCCGCTCCATGCAGGGCTGTCCTGATACAGTTCATGGGATAGTTCTACCCATTTGTGTGATTTAAGCTGTGCAAATTCCTGCCATACTGTGCTCATATTGCCATCTCCTTTTCTTTAACATTGATATAGATCTAAGTAATAGTTGTTTTTAAATATCCTCAAGTGTCGGGCAAGGCTTTTTGAATCCTCTCGTGATATAGAGGAGCCACAGGAATCCTATGATCATCCATACCAGACCGAACTTCAGGCAGAACGGGTCAGAGTTCACGAAGATGAACAGGCATACACCAAATCCTATAAGAGGTGATACGACGAATTTGATGAAGCCCTTTGCCGTCTTGTCTTTTTCTTTGATGAACAGTTTCCAGACGACTGCGAGGTTGACCGCCATGAACCCTATCAGCGACCCGAACGACGTTATGACCGCTATGATATTCAGTCCCATAACTACGCACTGGATGAGACTTACGACCATCATGAATACGATAGCTACTGCCGGGACCTGTCTCTTGCTTACTTTAGCGAACACCTTCGGGAATATGCCGTCGGACGCCATCGAGTAGATGACACGCGTAGAAGCGATCAGACACTCGAGTCCGCATGACAGGCCGAAGGCTACGACTATGATCGCGCATTCAAGCACCATCAGCTTGCTGCCTCCGATAGTCTGGAAGATCTGCAGTACAGCACTCTCATCCATCGTGAGTGTCCTGTAATCAGGTACGCATACCGCGCAGAGCCAAGCCATGAATGAGAACAGTACGCCCATGAGGACGATGGAAAGGATAACTGCTTTTCCTATCATCTTTTCAGGTTTTACTGTTTCATCTGCCAGAGTACTGATAGCGTCGAACCCGACGTAACTTAGTACGACGACTACAGTCGCTCCAAGGACTCCGTGCATATTGAACGGCTCGTACGGATTTTTGAACCCGTTGAAGTTGATCGAGAGTTCGCCTTTTGCGACTTTCATGAATACTATGACCGCGAAGATAGCGATACCGACGATCTGTATGCCGAAAAGAATCCAGCTGACTGTCGATGATCCTTCAATCCCGAGGAGCGCTACGACTCCGGTCACAAGGATAAAGATAACGTACCATACCCATGCAGGGATGCTCGGTGTGAGAGCGGCGACGAATGTCGCGCCTACGCAGTAGCATACTGCAGGGAGGAAGAAATAACTGAGCATCATGCCCCAGCCGCCGAGGAAGCCGAGAGCCGGTGTTGTCGACTGCTGTACATATCTATATACAGAGCCGCCCATAGGGAATCTGTTTGCCATAGAAGCATAAGAGAATCCCGTGAATAACATTGCAACAAGTGCGATAGCGTAACCAAGCGCGACCATGCCCATAGCGCCTTCGACAAGCGTGCCATACCACGCGAACGGCGCGACAGGGATCATGAAGCACATACCGTAGACCGCGAGGTCCTTGGTGGTCAAAGCTCTTTTCAGGCTTAGTTCTTCACCCATAATTGTTCTCCTTTTTAGTAAATGATAAAAATAACGATGTTTGATGTTTTAAT
>CALDNM010000163.1 GCA_937915045.1 uncultured Clostridia bacterium | reverse complement strand
CTACTACAGCCATCCTCTCCTGAGATTCCGAGATCGCGAGCTCTGTACCGTCGAGTCCCTCGTATTTCTTCGGGACGAGGTCGAGATTGATCTCGAGTCCGTCGGCGAGTTCTCCGATAGCGACCGAAACGCCGCCCGCTCCGAAGTCGTTGCATCTTTTTATGAGGGTCGAGACTTCTTTCTTTCTGAACAGTCTCTGGATATTTCTTTCAACAGGCGGGTTGCCCTTCTGGACCTCCGCGCCGCATGTCGATATCGAAGCTTCTGTGTGCTTCTTCGAAGCGCCGGTCGCTCCGCCCATACCGTCACGTCCCGTACGGCCGCCGACCAGTATTACTACATCTCCCGGGATCGGTTCTTCTCTTCTGACATGATCCGCCGGCGCCGCTCCTATGACCGCTCCGACTTCCATACGCTTAGCCACGTAGTCAGGATGATATACCTCATCGACCAGACCTGTCGCGAGACCGATCTGGTTCCCGTACGAGCTGTAGCCATTTGCCGCCCCTATAGTGATCTTGCGCTGAGGGAGCTTGCCCGGATGAGTCTGCGCGAGCGTAGCTCTAGGATCCGCGGCGCCTGTGACTCTCATCGCCTGATACACATATACTCTGCCCGAAAGAGGGTCTCTGATCGCTCCGCCCAGGCAAGTCGCCGCGCCGCCGAACGGCTCGATCTCAGTAGGATGATTGTGTGTCTCGTTCTTGAACATGACGAGCCAGTCCTGCTTCTCTCCGTTTATGTCGGCCTTGACTTTTATAGAGCAGGCATTGATCTCATCCGATTCGTCGAGATCGTCCGCGAGCCCTTCCTTCTTTATGTACTTCGTCCCGATGACGCCCATGTCCATCAGGCAGATATCCTTCTGACGATCGCCGTAGACTTCGCCGCGGATATCCATGTATTCCTGGAACGCTTCCTTGACGATATCTCCGTAAGGTCCGTCCTCGAAATATATATCTGTGAGTTTCGTGTTGAATGTAGTGTGTCTGCAGTGATCCGACCAGTAAGTGTCGATGACCTTGAGCTCTGTGATCGTCGGGTCGCGCTTTTCGTCCTTCGCGAAGTAATCGCGTATCATGATGATGTCGTCTTTGCTCATCGCGAAGTCGAGCTTCTTCCTGTACGCTTCCACACCGTCGTCGTCCATCTTTGTGAATCCGCTGATGGTCTCGACCTTTTCCGGCACATCGTACTGCATGCTCAGCGATTCAGGCTTCGCGAGTTCAGCTTCCTGCGAATCTACCGGGTTGATGCAGTAACTCTTGATCTGCTCGACGTCCTCACTTGCGACTTCCCCTTCGAGAAATGTAAGCTTCGCAAATTTGACGACAGGATCTGTGCCCGGCTTCATCAGCCTTATGCACTGAACCGCTGAGTCAGCTCTCTGATCGAACTGCCCCGGAAGGTACTCCTGCGCAAAAAAAACTACAGAACTCATGTCTCCCGGCATGGTCTCATCATATGCCATGTCGACAGCCGGTTCTGCGAATACTGAATACTTCGCGGTCTCGTACGTCTCTTCATCGAGTCCCTGGATATCGTATCTGTTCACGATCCTGATCCCGGTCAGTCCTTTGATCCCGAGGTTGTGCTGGATATCTTCATAAAGACCCTGCGCCTCGACATCGAATCCTTTTTTCTTTTCAACGTATACTCTTCTTACCATTTTATCCCTCTCCCGGACCGAAGTCCTTTTAAGTTCATATATAATATTTTCTTTGTTTTCACGCACGACAATATTACCACATCCGATGAAAATTTACACCAAAAACGATGGTAAAATAAATATAAAGTTCGTGATGACACGAACTTTATACTCATTATCTCTTGTCATATTCGTTTTAAGGCGGACATTAGTTATCCGCTCATTACTGCTAAACCAGTCTCCTGATCGTGACTATCTTTCGATAATCCGCTGTGCCGACAGTGATCCCGTCTTTCGGGTTCGCCGCGGCCACCATCTTGTCGTTTCCCATATAGATCGCGACATGGTCACCGTAACAAATAAGATCCCCCGCCTTCGCGTCAGAGAGCGACTTCACTTCTCTGCCGTAATTCTCCTGCGAATACGAGTAATGCGGGATCGACACTCCGAAATGCCCGTAGACGAGCATAGTGAATCCCGAGCAGTCGCA
>CALDNM010000162.1 GCA_937915045.1 uncultured Clostridia bacterium | reverse complement strand
ATAATATCCGTATTTCTTTTCATAGATATCACAGTTGAGAAAATACTGCAGTCAACAGGGAATATGGTCACACCTATGCTTGCAGCGCTTGTAGGGCAGGTAGTGAATATCGCGCTCGACCCAATACTGATCTTCGGGCTTCTCGGAGCCCCGAAACTCGGTGTCACAGGAGCTGCTGTGGCTACAGTCATCGGTCAGGCTTGCGAATGCGTCTGGATACTGATAGTACTGTTCAGAAAAGACCACGCGGTGAAGATCACAATCGGAGGAAAGCCGTTCAATAAGAAAATATTAAAAGAAATATACGTCGTGGGCGCGCCGTCAATGGTCATGCAGTCGATAGCGTCAGTCATGCAGTTTGGTATGAATATCATCCTCGCGGGTTTCAGCTCGACGGCAGTTGCAGTAATGGGAGTTTACGGCCGTTTGCAGTCGTTCGCGTTCATGCCGTGTTTTGGCTTGAACCAGGGGATGATGCCGATCATCGGGTTCAACTACGGAGCGCGGGACAAAGAGAGGATAAAGAAGGCTTTCAAGGAAGCCCTCAAAGTCAGCGTGACAATAATGGTCTGCGGATTAATTATATTCCAGCTATTCCCGCATCAGCTGATGGCGCTGTTCAACGCGTCGGAAAAGATGTTCGAGATAGGAGTACCGGCGCTGAGAGCGATAAGCTGGTGCTTCCTGCCTGCTTCATTCGGTATAATATGCGGAGGTTTTTTCAGCGCGACGGGACACGGATTCATCAGTCTTTGGGGCTCGATGCTGAGGCAGCTTGTCGGAATACTTCCGCTTGCTGTGCTGTTCGCGCATATAGGCGGACTTTCTCTCGTATGGTGGGCATTTCCGGCAGCGGAGATCATAGGTTTCGTCTATTCGGCGGTCATGATCAAGCGTTTATATGACAGGGAAATAGACACATTGGTCAAGCCTGTTGAAGAAAACGCAAATATATGATTAAAGCGTCGCGAGACGGGAAAAAATGTTATAATAAAGCATTGTAATATCAAGAAGTGGATCATATAAAAGAAAAGGAAGAAAAGAATGAAATTAGGTATTGATGTCGGCTCTACAACGGTAAAACTTGTTTTGCTCGATGACGATAACAATATATTATACAGCAGATATGAACGGCATATGTCGAACGTCCTCGAAAAGGCGTCTGAACTCATGAACGATCTTTATGACAAATATGGTGACATAAAACTCCATGCTGTCATAACGGGATCCGGTGGTCTTTCATTGTCTAAACTGATAGGTGTGTATTTTGAACAGGAGGTCATCTCGTGTTCAAAAGCCGTTGAAGTCCTCATCCCGAAGACGGATGTGGCTATCGAGCTCGGAGGGGAAGACGCGAAGATCACGTTCTACGGTCAGACTATCGAGCAGAGGATGAACGGTACATGCGCGGGCGGCACCGGGGCTTTCATAGACCAGATGGCGATACTGTTGAACACAGACGCGGCAGGCATGAACGAAGCCGCGAAAAATAAGAAAATGATATACCCGATAGCCGCGAGATGCGGTGTATTCGCGAAGACGGACATACAGCCTCTGATCAACGAAGGCACTTCTGTGGAAGATCTGTCCGCCTCGATATTTCAGGCTGTAGTCAACCAGACTATAAGCGGGCTTGCCTGCGGGCATCCTATAAGAGGCAATGTAGCTTTTCTCGGAGGTCCTCTTTCATTCCTAAGTGAACTCAGACAGAGATTTATCGAGACGCTGGACCTCAAGCCGGATCAGATAATATTCCCTGAGAATTCCAAGTACTTCGTCGCGATCGGAGCTGCTATGCTGTCAGATAAGCAGGAAGAACGTTCTCTTAAGGGACTCACTGAAATACTTAAAAACATGGATCCAAACGCGATGTCGGAAACGAGACATCTCGAGCCGCTGTTCAAAAATGAGGCGGATTACGCCGCTTTTACTCAGCGTCACAACAAAGCGCAGGTCATCAAGAAGGATATATCAAAAGCAAAGGGCAAACTGTATCTCGGGATAGACGCGGGCTCGACTACGACGAAGGCCGCGCTCATCGATGAGGATCGCAACCTTCTGTTCCAGTATTACACCGGGAACGAGGGCAACCCTATATCAGCGACTATGCAGATACTCCGTAAACTGTATCCGCAGATGCCGCCGAATGCCTTCATCGCGAATACGTGTGTCACAGGTTATGGTGAAGGTCTTATCAAAGCCGCTTTCAAGGCGGATATGGGAGAGATCGAGACGATGGCCCATTATAAGGGCGCGGAGCAGTTCCTTCCTGGAGTCGATTTCATACTTGACATCGGCGGTCAGGATATGAAGTGTATGAAGATAAAGGACGGAGCGATCTACAGCATAATGCTGAATGAAGCCTGTTCTTCGGGCTGCGGTTCATTTCTTGAGACATACGCGAAATCAGTGAATATGGACACGAAGCAGTTCGCTAAAGAAGCTATCTACGCGAAAGCTCCGGTAGATCTCGGCACGAGATGCACGGTCTTCATGAATTCAAAAGTAAAACAGGCGCAGAAAGAAGGAGCGACAGTCGGTGATATCTCAGCAGGACTTTCGTATTCCGTCATAAAGAACGCGCTGTATAAAGTCATAAAACTCCGCAATCCTGATGAGGCGGGGAATAAGATCGTCGTCCAGGGCGGTACGTTCATGAATGACGCTGTGCTGCGCGCTATCGAGAGGATCACTGAAAAGGAAGTCATACGTCCTGATATAGCGGGTGTCATGGGAGCTTACGGGGCTGCTATCATAGCTCAGGAAAATTATGTCGAGGACACAGAATCTTCCCTCCTGACTCTTGATGAAATGGATAAATTCACAGTGCAGAATTCTCACGCGAGATGCGGAGGATGTGAAAACAACTGCCTGCTGACGATCAATAAATTCAATGATGGATCGAAATTCATAACAGGAAACAGATGCGAAAGAGGCGAAGGCAAACAGAAAGGCCAGAGTGATCTTCCGGATATATACGATTATAAATTGAAAAGACTGTTCAGATATAAACCTCTGTCAGAGGAAGATTCGACAAGAGGTACTGTCGGGATCCCACGCGTGCTCAACATGTACGAGGATTACCCGTTCTGGTTCACGCTGCTCACTCATCTCGGTTTCAGAGTCGTGCTGAGTCCTGTATCATCGAAGAAAATATATGAATCAGGAATGGAGACGATATCATCCGATACGGCGTGTTATCCGGCGAAACTGGTGCATGGCCATATCGAATGGCTGGTGAAACACGGGATCAAGTGGATATTCTATCCGTCGATAAACTACGAAAAGCCGGAAGATAAATCGCAGCCGAACCATTACAACTGTCCTATCGTGGCGACGTACCCTGAAGTCATCGCGCACAATATGGACGATGTGCTTGATGAAGCGGGAGTCAAATTCTCGCATCCGTTCCTGCCTTACGACGACGATTCGAGACTGGCCAGAGAGCTTACAAGGGTGTTGAGTGATATCGGTGTGTCGCATTCAGATATCGAAAAGGGTATCGCGCTCGGCAGGAAAGAGCAGAAGAGATTCAAGGACGATGTCAAGAAACAGGGAGAGTACGCTCTCAAATATGCCCGCGAACACAATAAAAAAGCTGTCGTCATAGCCGGCAGACCGTATCATATAGATCCGGAGATCAATCATGGTATAAACAAACTTATCGGTCAGTTCGATATGGTCGTCCTTACGGAGGACTCCGTGGCGCATCTTGGAAGGATCCAGAGGCCGATAAGAGTGCTCGATCAGTGGGTATACCATTCAAGGCTTTATCGCGCGGCAGATTTTGTGGGTACGCAGGACAACGTAGAGCTCATCCAGCTCAACTCGTTCGGATGCGGTCTCGACGCGGTCACGACGGACGAAGTCGAAGAGCTCCTGCGCAGAAACAATAAATTATACACTGTACTCAAGATAGATGAAGGCTCGAACCTCGGCGCTGCCAGGATCAGGATAAGATCTCTCAAGGCGGCGATGGAAGAGAGAGATAAAAATAATATCAAACACGTGGATGATCACAGCTCTTACAAGAGGGTGATCTTCACGAAGAAAATGAAGAAGGATTATACGATACTGATACCTGAGATGGCTCCGTACCAGTTCCAGTTCCTAGAGACGGCGATAAACAGAAGCGGCTATAAGGCTAAGCTTCTTCCGCCTGTAGATACTCACGCTGTGGATGAAGGCCTGAGATATATAAACAACGACGCGTGCTATCCGACGATAGTTTCGCTCGGTCAGATAATATCCTACCTCAAATCAAACAGCGACTCGCTGGACCTTGATAAGACGGCGATATTCATGTCTCAGACGGGCGGACAGTGCAGGGCTTCGAATTACGTGGCGCTGCTCAGGAAAGCGCTCAAGGATCTTGAAATGGAACAGATACCTGTCATTTCGGTCAACATGTCAGGGCTTGAAAGCAATCCCGGATTCAAGCTTTCGCTCGGGATGATCCTGCGAGGCGGGATGGGATTTGTATACGGAGACGTGCTGATGAAAGTGCTGCACGCTACAAGGCCTTACGAAAAGGTCCCTGGTTCAGCAAACGAGCTATATGAGAAATGGGCGAGGCTCGCGAGACGAAATGTCTATACTGGCAACATGGCCGCGTTCAAGAGAAATATCAAGAAGATCGTGAAGGCATTCGATGAACTGCCTCTTGATGAAACGATAAAAAAGCCGAAGGTAGGCGTTGTAGGAGAGATACTTGTCAAATATCATCCGAACGCGAACAACGATATCGTCGGTACGATAGAAAAAGAAGGCGGAGAAGCGGTAGTTCTCGAACTTATCGATTTCTTCCTTTACGGCATGTACAGCAAGGGTTTCAATTACAGACATCTTTCGGGATCGTGGTGGAAGATGTTCACCAACAAGATCGCGATGAAAGCTGTTGAAACTTTCCGGGGCGGAGCAAGAGAAGCACTCGAAAACAGCAAGCGTTTCGTACCGCCGGCATTTATAAAAGAGACGGCTGAGAAGGCGCAGGAAGTCATATCGATAGGCAATCAGTGCGGAGAGGGATGGCTCCTCACCGGAGAGATGGTGGATATGATAGATAACGGCGTGACGAACATAGTCTGTCTGCAGCCGTTCGCGTGTCTGCCTAACCACGTGATGGGAAAAGGTATGCTGAAGGCTATGAGAAAGAGAAATCCGGAAGCGAATATCGCGGCGATAGATTTTGATCCCGGAGCGTCGAACGTGAATCAGCTCAACAGGATAAAACTGATGATGGCGACTGCTTACAAGAATCTCGAGAAACAGGAAGCCAGAGAAGCCGAGACATCTAAAGATGGGAAAACCGCGGAAAATGAAGAGAACCTTGAAAATCAGGGGGCTTAGGTGTATACTATCAAAGCATGAAAAAAATCTAAGGAGGCACCCTGATGGGCAGACACGGCACAATAGCAGGAAGAAAAGCGGCTCAGGATACAAGAAGAGCTGCGATGTTTACAAAATACGCGAGAGTTATAACAGTAGCGGCGAAGGCCGGAGGAGATCCGGATTTCAATCCTTCTCTCAGGACAGCTATAGAAAAAGCGAAGGGCGTAGATATGCCGAACGCGAATATCGACAGAGCTATCAAGAAGGGGACCGGTGAACTGGCGGGAGAGACTTACGAGTCAGGAACGTTTGAAGGCTACGGCCCGGCGGGAGTGGCTATCATCGTTGAGGTTCTCACGGATAACAAAAACAGGACTACTTCCGCAGTGAAGCACGCGTTCGATAAGTGGGGCGGGAACATGGGTACGCCGGGATGTGTATCATATATGTTCAAGAGAAAAGGCCTCATAACTATAGAGAAAACCGATGCTGTCGACGAGGAATCGCTCATGGACGCTGCTCTTGAAGCAGGTATGGAGGACATGAACAATTACGAAGATAGTTTTGAGATCGTGACACAGCCGGAAGATTATCTGTCTGTATGCGACGCGCTCAAGGAAGCGGGATATAAGTTTGCTGATCAGAACATCGAATATGTTCCTGACATGGAGCAGACTCCGACGGACGAGCATGATATAGAAAATCTCAAAAGGATGATATCCGTACTTGAAGAAGACGATGATGTCCAGAACGTATACAACAACTGGACTGTCGATCTCGAATCGTAAAATCAAACACCTGCCTCCGTATCTTTTGATGCGGAGGCTTTTTTAAAAGGAGAGTAAAAATGGGGAAGAAAGCAGTATATTACATCTGTGACCGGCATGACTGGGGACATGTGAGCTTCCATGTATGGGACATCCTGAAAGAAGAGGGTTTCATGTCGGAAGACGCCGGATTCAAATTCGACGGCGGAGAGGTGATGAAGCACACGGATGATGAAGGGAACGAATATTATTTCGCGCCGACTAAGGTCGCTCTGTGTCTGGATTACGATAAATATCTGCCGAAGATGAACGAGCATTTCGCGGATTTCGACATTTCCGGGATGGTCACATGGCACGAAGGAGCATCGGCTCCTCCAAATGTACTCACTGTTCACTCGCTCGGTGATGTCGTGACAGGAGTTTACGGTCCGGCAGATCCGCGTCTGATGAGGAACTTGATACTCGCGATAGACCGTGAAAGAGAGGCGCTGGGGCTCGACGATTATTCTGTCGTGACGGAAGCCACACACTGGTCAGGAGCGCCGGATGAGACGCATGACTCCACATTACTGCTAAAATATCCCGTCCCGATGATGGACATAGAAGTCGGCTCGGATCCTTCGAGCTGGGACAATATAGATGCCTGCAGAGCGCTTGCGCGCGGACTGACTCAGATCTTTGACGATGATGGGCTCATAGTGCACAATCTTCTGTGCGTGGGCGGCATACACTTCCAGCCTGACTGGGCAGAAGCGGTGTTCAGACAGTGGGACGGCCAGACTTTCGGCATCACACATATCATCGCCAATCAGTGGCTCGTCGACGGGGATTACGGCACTGAGCAGGGACTGGAATGGACTGAAAAGTGCATGGGCGCGATAAAAGGCGGCGTGGAAGCGATAGTTTTCCATGATAAAATGAAGGCGTGTTATAAAGATCTGGTCAGGAACCTGGGAGCGAAATACGGCCTTCCGATATACAAGCATCAGCGTCTTAGAAAACCTGAAACATTGGAATTCGCGGAGCATCAGTGATGTCAATAACTAGCGAAAATGTCACCCCAAAGCTTAGTTAATTATCGGGCGAAAA
>CALDNM010000161.1 GCA_937915045.1 uncultured Clostridia bacterium | reverse complement strand
CACGAGACAGATGAGCATACTGACGCATATCCATCTGCATGCCGGCAATGCCGTACTGAGACCGCCTATCATCACCATGAACACCGCGTTCAGGATCACAGGCACTGCCATCATTATGACGCCCGCCAGGAAGTTGCTTACAAACAGCGTCTCCCGCGTGAGAGGTCTGGAATGTGTGAAATCTGACGCCCTCCTGTTTTCCAGATATCTGAACGTAACTATGCCCGCGGTAATGGCAGCCACGACGAACGCGACATTGAATCCTATGCTTCCGACATTAGTCCAGTGGCTTATGATCGACAGGTTTTCCCTGCGGCCCTGTCTGCTTAGCAGCAGCGGGATTATGCCCCTCATGAGAAGTATCAGCAGCGTGATCGCCTGTACCGGCCAGAAACGCCTCAGATCTTCTTTTATGATCGTGCCAGAGATCTTAGATGATGCCGTCGATTTCATCGCTTACACCTCCCAGCTCATAAATAAATATCTCTTCCAGCGACAGCGGCAGTATGTCGAACACCGCCGGGTCGCACTTGTTTATTACTTCTTCCACTTTTTCTCTCTTGTCCCTCACTATCAGAAGATCCACCGAGCCGCGTTTTTCGAAGTGCAGCACATTCAGATCCTCATACGCGTTTTCTTTTGGCTCCCTGAACGCGACCTGCACCTTATGCACATCTGATTTCAGGTCTTCGAGATCGCGTTCGATCACCATATGGCCTTTCGAAAGGATCCCTATATAATCGCAGTAACCTTCCATTTCGCGGAGGTTGTGCGATGATACGAGTACAGTCATCTGTCTTTCGGCCACGTCATTTATAATATACTTCCACACTTTGAGTCTTACTATTGGATCGAGCCCGTCTATCGGTTCGTCGAGCACCAGGTACTCCGGCATCACTGACATCGCGAGGATAAACGCCGCCTGCTTCTGCATACCCTTTGAAAAAGACGAAAGCTTCATTTTTTTATCCAGTTTGAAATGTGCTGTCATTTCCTCGAACCGCTTTTCATCCCAGTCAGGATA
>CALDNM010000160.1 GCA_937915045.1 uncultured Clostridia bacterium | reverse complement strand
TCCAGGGGAAAAGGAGAAGAGAAAATGATAGCTGATAAAATGAAACCTGTACTCGTCGGAGCAGCCGCGATAGCCAGGATGTTCGCCGAGGGCGATGAGCAGAGAAAAGAATTCGGGGCGGATAATGTTTTCGATTTCAGCATCGGCAACCCGAACGTGCCCGCGCCTCCTGAAGTGGACACGGCGATCAGGCACGAGCTCGACACAGAAGATCCTGTATTCCTGCACGGCTACACGCCGACCGCGGGTTACACCGATGTCCGCGAAGCAGTCGCGGCGCATCTGAACAATGAGTTCGGCGCCGGATATCAGATGAAAGACATCATCATGACGCCGGGCGCCGGGGCGGCTCTTGTGGCGACGTTCTACACGCTGCTCGACCCGGGTGACGATATCCTCGTCTTCGCGCCTTACTTCCTCGCGTACGGAAATTATGCCGGCATGTTCGGCGGCAGGCTGACGGTCGTTCCGCCTGATACGGACACGTTCCAGCCGGACCTTTCGAAGATGGAGGAGCTCATCGGGCCGCGCACGAAGGCGGTGCTGATCAACTCACCTAACAACCCGTCGGGCGTTGTTTATTCGGCGGAGACTCTCACCGCGATCGCGGCAGTAATGGAAAAGAAGCAGAAGGAGTTCGGTCACACGATCGCGCTCATTTCCGATGAGCCTTACCGCGAGCTGGTTTACGACGCTGATGTCGAAGTGCCGTTCGTCCCTGATTTTTATAAGAACACGATCGTCGAGTATTCGTTTTCGAAGACGCTTTCGCTCCCGGGCGACAGGATCGGCTACATCGCGTTCACGCACGGGATGGATGAGGAAGACGATCTCATTGCGGCGGCAGGAGCCGCTATAGTGAACATGGGGATCACGAACGCCCCGTCTCTCACGCAGAGAGTCGCTGCGCAGTGCCTGGACTTCAAAGTCGATGTCGGTATCTACAAGAAGAACCGCGATGAGCTGATGAAGGGCCTGTCGGAGATCGGTTATGATTTCGCCGAGCCTCAGGGCGCGTTCTATCTGTTCATCAAGACGCCGGGAGGCGACGATAAAAAGTTCTGCGAGGTCGCCTCGAAGCACCATGTGCTCGTCTCGGCCGGCAGCTCGTTCGGATGCCCAGGGTACGCGCGCGTGTCTTACTGCGTCGCGTACGACACGATCGTAAGATCGATGCCGGCATTCAGGAAGATATGGGACGAGATGGCATAAAAGGTTTTGGTTTAAATGGGCTTCAAAACAATCAGTCCTATCCAGAAATCAGGGACTTGAAAAAAACACGGATGAGAAAGGGAAAGGAACAAGTCATGGAATATAAAAAAATCGCAATCGCCGGACTTGGCGCGCTGGGAATGATCTACGCGGACGCTCTTGAAAAAGTGCCCGGCGTCACGATCTACGGCCTCGTGGACGAAGGCAGAAAAAAGCGTTATGAAAAAGACGGCCGGATCTTCAACGGCGCGCGCAAGGATTATGAGTACATCACTCCTGACCGCGCCGATGTGAAGGCCGACCTCATCATAGTCACCACGAAGTCGGCCGGTCTTGGATCCGCGCTCGAAGAAATGGGCAACGTGATCAAGGACGATACTGTGATCATTTCATTTATGAACGGGATCAGCAGCGAGCGGATCCTTTCTGAAAGGTTCGGCAGGGAGCATGTCCTCGGCGCTGTATATCTCGGACATCCGGGGCAGAATGTCAATGGAAAAGTCGAACACGACGGCTCTTTCAAGTCTTTCATCGGAGAGCTCGATGGCCCGGCGCGTTCTGAAAGAGTGACGGATCTCGAAAAGCTTTTCCTGGGCGCCGGCATGAACATCACTATCCCTGACAATATCAACTACAATCTGTGGTCGAAATTCATGATGCTCGTCGCTTTCAATCAGCCGACTGTACTGTACGATTCCGACTGGGGTCCTTACACACAGATCCCGGGCGCCATGGATCTTCCGGACCATCTTCTCGCGGAAGTC
>CALDNM010000159.1 GCA_937915045.1 uncultured Clostridia bacterium | reverse complement strand
CTTGACGATATGAGGTGTCCGCCGCCTGCTGCAAGGCAGCCGTACGCGGCGCCTATTTCCTCATGACCTGTGTAAGCATCTATCCAGGATGCTCCGTTATCATCGCTGTAAAGATAGCAGTTTAAAGGATGATCCGATATGCCTGTACTCGCGTAATTAGAAAGATACGTGAGTATAAGCCTGCTGCCATACTTTATAAGCTTTTCAGGGCTTACCCTGAACTGTCCCATGAGTGTTTCGGACCACGACGCGCCGTCACTTGATACAGCCATTTTGTTGTCTCCCGAGTTATTCGGAAATACGTGCGAGTATGTACCTGAGAACGCATAAAACTGACCATTCGCGAAACCAACGGCGTTATATTCTGTACCGTATTCGTATTCACCGTGATGAGCTGATTCATATGATAGCCCGGGTTCTCTTATCTTCATCCATGTTACCCCGTCACTCGATACAAACGTATACGGCACAGGATACCAGATGATATAGCCCGGCTTATTTTCTTTCCGCCATCCTACTGCGACAAATTTGCCGTTCCCGTATGTTACAGATTTAAGCACCATATCTTCAAGCATTGTTTCAGGTGAAAGCATAAAGGACGCGCCGTTATCTTTCGAGTAGTAAAGCGCTGATGTTTTATCACCTGTCGCGCCCTCTAGCCCTGTCCCTACAATAGCGACTAATGTGTCGCTGCCGTATGCTATGCTGAGAGGTGTCCGCCCTGAGATCGTCCAAAGGCTGTGAAAGCTCCATGTTTTTACGTTTGATGATGTAGCTGATACGATTTCATTCACGTCGTTTATGTATCTGTATCCTACTGCCGCAAACTCTGATCCTGTCCATATGCAGCATGGCCATGTGTACCCTTTGAGAGCGTTTACCTTAGTCCATTTCCCTGTAACAGCTGATCCAAGCGCCCTGAAAAGTGAACCTGCTGAATTCACATATACATTAGCTTCCCCGCGGCTTATGTACCCGGACGGGTTTATATGCACGTTCGCTTTCGTATCAGATCGGTATAAGATCCCTGACGCTGATATCGCCGTATTAGGGGTCCTCCTCTGAAGTCCTGGCGTAGACATCCGGGAAACAGATATTGCCTGCTACCGTAAACGAAGCAGGCGATGCGTCGAACGCTTCCTCCATGTTGCTTCCGTCTCTGTATAAATATGACCCGGATGACGAGTCGGATCCTTTACCTGAGCTTCCTGCCGCACTGTTTCCGGTCCCCGTGACTTCGCTGCTTGTGGACTCGAGCCTTACAGGGACCGCGCCCTCCATGTGATACTTATGACCGTCGAATGTGAACTTGGTCATGCAGTAAAGAAGTCCGCTTTTTCCTTCAAAGCTGAATACGTCTCCCAGATCGAACGCGGGGTCTGAAAGAGTATCCGCGGAGAACGCGGAGTAGCAGAGATCCGAATAGAAGCCCGCTATATCATCCGCGTATGATTTCTCAGTATCGATCTTCTGCCAGTGGAAGAACGGGTTGCTCCCGAGGTCGAGCGTCACTCCCGTAACTCCCCAGTTACTGTTCTTCGCCTTATATGTCTTTCCGTTTTTAAGA
>CALDNM010000158.1 GCA_937915045.1 uncultured Clostridia bacterium | reverse complement strand
AAATACCTTCATTTGTCCATTAGAGAGTTTTTCAAAAAATCAAGAATGAGCAAAACAATGGAAGAGCAGTGCGCTCCTGTGTCCAAGATCATAAGGCAGGAGCGAATTTATCCGTCAAAAAACCGGAGCCTCTGCATTTGCAGGGCCCCGGGTAATATTTTTTTTCGGCGCCGGATTTCGCGATCATGATTTCCGGCTTCAGCAGTCGGATGCCTGCCAATCGCTTCGCTCTTGGGCATCCTTTGCAGAACACCTGCCATCGCTCACCGTCGCAGCTTCGCTGCTAGTCTTGCGAGGCTAGGGGTTTCCGCGACTCCAGTCAGACTGCATGATCCTTTCAATGGAAGCTGTCTTCCTTCCGCATGCATTAGCCTCCTGCGCGGGCCGCACACCCGTGTGCGTTTTTGCCCGCTGCAGGATTCGCTTTGGTCCTTCGGACCTTGCTAATCCTGAGTCGGCTTCATTGTCGGGAAGAGCAGCACATCCCTGATCGTGCTCTGGTCGGTCAGCAGCATGATGATCCTGTCGACGCCAAGGCCGAGGCCTCCGGTCGGAGGGAGCCCGACTTCGAGAGCGTTGACGAAATCCATATCCATTGGATGAGCTTCATCGTCCTCTCCGGTGTCACGTTCCTGCTGCTGCTCTACGAATCTTTCGTACTGATCTATTGGGTCGTTCAGCTCGGAGAACGCGTTGCCGAGTTCCCAGCCGTTGATATACGCTTCGAACCTTCTCGTGATGCGGCCGTCATGCGGATCCTTCTTCGCGAGAGGTGAGATATCCTTTGGATGTCCTGTTACGAAGACCGGTCCGTCGAGATATCCAGGAGCCTCTTCGCAGTAAGTCTCGAACATATCCGAGATGAGCTTGCCGCGTGTCTTGCCCTCGACTTCATCGGCAGGCATGCCGTAGTCCATCGCCGCTTTGCGAGCGTCCTCGTCTGTCTCTATCTGATGGAAATCAACTCCTGTGATTTCCTTTACTCCATCTGTCATGTCGATGCATCTCCAAGGCGGAGTAAGATCGAACTTCTTGCCCTGATACTCGAGCATTGTCGTTCCGTTTATCACCTTCGCGCAGTTCACGACTATGGCCTCGGTCACTCTCATCGTGCTTTCAAGATTTCCATAAGCCATATAGCATTCCATCGAAGTGAACTCAGGATTGTGGCGGTTGTCCATGCCCTCATTCCTGAAGACCGGTCCTATCTCGTACACTCTGTCCAGTCCGCCGACGACAAGTCTCTTGAGATAGAGCTCAGTCGCTATACGCAGATACATATCGATGTCGAGAGTGTTGTGATGAGTAATGAACGGCTTCGCGTTTGCTCCTCCGGCGATCGTATGGAGGATCGGCGTATCGACCTGGAGATATCCGAAGTCCTCTTCGAGAGTCCTTCTCATCTCTTTCATGATCTTCGCTTTTTTGATGAATACGTCTTTGACATCAGGATTGACGATGAGATCGACATATCTCTGTCTGTATCTCAGGTCCGTATCCTTGAGCCCGGTCCACTTGTTCGGCAGCACCTGGAGCGATTTTGAAAGAAGAGCGAGCTTCTTCGCCTTGACTGTGACTTCACCCTGGTTCGTCTTGAAGACCTCGCCGACTATCCCGAGGATATCGCCGATATCGTATTTCTTGAACCACTTGTAGTCCTCTTCACCGATCTCGTCACGGCGCACATAACACTGGATCCTGCCCTTGAGATCCTGAATGTCTATGAACGAAGCCTTGCCCATGATACGGCACGCCATCATGCGGCCGGCGACAGTGACTTCCTTGCCTTCCATATTTTCAAAATCATCTTTTATATCCTGACTGTAGGCATCCTGATCCCAAGTCTCAATGACGTAAGGATCCCTGCCCGCTTCACGCAGGTCTTTGAGCTTATCTCTTCTTATCTGACGCTGTTCGTTCAGTTTTTCTTCGGTAAGCTCTTCCGGCTCTCCGTTTACCGGGCCATTCTTATTTTCACTCATTTGCTGTATTCCCTCTTTTACTTTCCTCTGTTTTATCTGTTCTTCGATATCTTAAGTATCTCATACTTCACCGAGCCATCCGGGATCTCGATCTCGACTTTTTCTCCGGTCTTATGCCCGAGGAGCCCGCCGCCTACTGCCGAGTCATTTGAGATCTTTCCATTGAACGGATCAGCCTCTGTCGCTCCGACGATAGCGTATGTTTCTTCCTTCTTTGTCTTGAGATTCTTAAGAAGGACCTTCGTGCCGACATTGACTCTGTCTTTCTTCGCAGTCGCGGCATCGACGATCGTTGCCGATCTCATCATATTCTCAAGCTTGAGGATCCTGGCCTCGACATCAGCCTGCTCATTCTTGGCCGCGTCGTACTCAGCGTTCTCCGAAAGATCTCCGAAAGCTCTAGCTTCCTTCAGCTTCTCAGCTACCTCAGCACGCGTTTTGGAGACAAGCTCCTCATGCTCATTCTTGATCTTCTCATAACCTTCTTTGGTAAGTAACAGTTCATCTGCCATGTTTCAGTTTCTCCTTTCAGTCGTCTTCGACTATGACTTTCACATTAGCCGAATTGCTTGCCATGACGAGGCTGCCGTAGCAGACATCGAACTTGACTGTATCTCCGACCTTTATATCTCTTTCGCAGTCCTCAATGTCGAGTATCGTGTGATCGCTCGACGCCCCGAGGACTTCTATGCCTTCTTCTCTCGGGAATATCTTGTCCGGATACGCGTAGTCCGCCTTTCCGATGCCCAGCAGCGCGCGTTTCCGCATACCTCTGTCGGTGTACTTTCCCTTTTCCCCGAAAGCCGCGAACCCGATCTCTCCGACCGGATAACTCGGTTTTGTCCTTACTTCTATGACCTCCGCCTCGAGCGTGAACACATCCATATGCATGTAATCCATGTCGAGTCCGTAAAGCGTCTGCCAGTCACGGGCGAGGAGTATGCCTTCACCCATCCTGAGCTGATTTATCCTGCCCGGTATCGTTCCGTCCATGACACGCATGAATGAAGATGTCGCGCCGCCGGAAATGTAGTTCAGCTTTCTGCCTATACGTTTTTCCACCTTTGCAGTAATGTCCACGAGTTCCTGCAGTTTTTCGCGTGTCGCCATGATCGCGCCGTAGCACCCGACATTTGTCCCGATGCCTTCGAGTTCGAGTCCTCTGAGTTCGTGAGCTACGAGCTCCGCCGCGTCGCAGAGTTCATCTTCTCCCCAGAAGCCTTCGCGCAGGTCTCCGATGTCCGCCATCAGTATGACTTTATGCTGCACATGTTTTTTGAGAGCCGCTTCCGAAAGCGCTTTCAAAACGTCCACGTCACTGTTCAGACTCACATCTGTGATGCTGACGACATCTTCAGCCTCTGAGATCATCGGCACCCTTATCAGCATCAGAGGGACTTTCACACCCGCGTCCTTTGCCGCTTTCAGCTGCTCGATCCTCGAGCTCGCTATCCACCTGCATCCCATTTCCTCGAACGCGAGCGATACCTCCGGGATACCGCTGCATCCCTTTACTACACCTGCTACCTCTATGCCCGCGTCGTCGCACTGACGCAGCACCTCATGCAGATTGTCGCGCAGCTTCGGCATATCGACAGTCAGTCTTGGATAATAATTTTCTCTGTCAAGCATCAGTCGTGTCTCCTGTTTTCCTTGGAATATCTGATTATCTTCTGCGATGTATTCATCTCGAAATCAGTGTCTCTTATATACAGCCTCTTGATCCTCTTGAAGAATGGCTGCTTCTGATTTATCTCGTCGATATCCGCCCACAGATCCTGATAGAGCTCACTCTTTGTAGGCTCGTGATCGCCGTATTTTTCTTTGACCTCTTCATCGTCGAGTCTTACTGACGCGACTACGAGCACGTCTTCATGATCGTCCGTCTCTTCGGAGAATACCATGGACGCCTTGATGACCGGGATATTGCTGAGGTAATATTCGAGTTCCTCAGGGAATACGTTCTTGCCGTTCTTCGTGATTATGACGTTCTTTTTTCTTCCGGTAATGAAGATGTATCCTTCGTCGTCGATATATCCGATGTCGCCCGAGTGGAACCATCCGTCTGTTATCGATTCCGCGGTCGCTTCCGGATTCTTGTAATATCCGAGCATCACGTTGCCGCCTCTCAGCCAGAGCTCGCCGTTGCCGTCTTCATCCGGTTCATGGACCGCCACTTCGAATCCCGGGAATTTTCTTCCGCACGAAGCAGCCTTAGGCCTGATATCAGGATTGAGCGCTCCCATAGGCGCGCACTCTGTAAGGCCGTATCCCTGGAGAGCGTTGATACCGATCGATTTGAAGAAGTTCAGGACCTCCGGATTGATCGCGGCGCCTCCTGTTATGAAAAGCCTCATACGGCTTCCGAACAGCGGCAGTATGTCCTTGAACAGTTTCTTGCTGAGATCTATATGTACCTTCTTGAGTTTATTGTTTACGCTTATAGCTTTTCTGAGGCTGTCCGCCTTGCCGCTCTTTTCCGCCGTCTTCCAGACCCTCTTATAGATCATCTCGAAGATTGCCGGCACTCCGTTGAACATGGTAGGATTCGCTTCCTGCATGTTCTTGAGGAGGTATTTTAGTCCTTCGCAGTAAGCGATGGCCGCGCCCTTGTACATCGGCATAAGGAATCCGCTCGTGCACTCATATGTATGATGCAGCGGAAGTACCGAGAAAAATACGTCCCAGTCGTTTACCTTGAGCACTGTCGGACTCGCCATCAGATCCTCTACGAGGTTCCCGTGCGAAAGCATTACTCCCTTGGAAGCGCCCGTCGTTCCCGACGTATAGATAAGTATCGACATGTCATCGCGTATTATCTGCGCGTCCAGGAATCTTCTGTCGCCGCCGTCTATGAGCTCCTGCCCTTTCTGCACGAGCTTCAGCCATGAATACGAACCGTCTTCATCGGACGCCGCGTTCATGTTGATGATCGTTTTGATCCCGGTCTTTCCTGAAGCGACGATCTCTTTGATCTCGTTCTCGTATTTGCCGGTCGTGATGACTGCCTCGACATCGGCGTCGTTCACGAGATCCACTATGTTCGCGCGATCGAGTTCCTTATCGAGCGGGACGACTATGCCTGTGCCGCAGATGACTGCCAGATAAGACATCGCCCATCTCGCGCAGTTTTCGCCGATGACCGATATCCTCTTGTCCTTGAGTCCCATGTCGATCATCGCTGTCCCGAGCGCGTTCACCTCACGCAGCATCTCTTTGTATTTGATCGGTCTGTAAGGACCGCCTTTCGTGTCTTTCTGATAGAACGCTACGTGGTCTCCGTACCATTCGTCGCTTGCCGAGCTCTCTATCATATCCTTGATGTCTGTGATCGGGCGGCTGTCCCTGTACATTACGAGCGGATCAGTGCTCGCCTCAATGTCCGCGACTACCTGCTCCGCGTAGGCCCTGTCTTTTTCTTTCAGTGCCTTGTATTCTTCTGTGCTTAACATTTGGTCTCCTTCCCGTCGTCCGAATTTAGATTTTCCTCATTATATCTTTTGATTTTTCGAGTTGTTGTTTTATCGAAATCCTCATGGCGTATACTGAAACGCCTTACTCTCTTGTAGAGAGGCATGAGGTCATTCACTCTTTCTATCTCGTCCTTCAGGAAAGCTCTTAGTTCATCGTCATCGAGATGTTTTCCGGTCTGCTCGACTATAGCGTCGAAGTTCGGCAGGATCTCCGCCTTGACTACGCTGTCGCCTCTTTCATCGTTCACCGAATGCACCAGCGCGTCCGCGATGAAGTCCGAAAGGCCAAGGTAATATTCGATCTCTTCAGGGAAGACATTCTTGCCGTTCTTCGTGATGATGACAGATTTCTTTCTGCCTGTCACGTATACGAACCCGTCCTCATCTATATAGCCGATATCTCCTGTGTGGAGCCATCCGTCTTCGTCGATTGCCTCTTTCGTAGCCTTCTCATTCTCGTAATATCCGAGCATCACAGAAGGTCCTCTGCAGATGATCTCTCCTTTTCCTTCTTCGTCGATGTCTATCACATCGAGTTCAGTTTCAGGCATAGCGAAGCCCGCTGATTCCGCCTTGCTGTAATAATCACGGTTGACCGCGAGTATCGGTGAGTTCTCTGTCATGCCGTACCCCTGGATCATAGGGATACCCATCGCCTCGAAGTCTTCTATGACCCTCGGGTTGATAGCCGCCCCGCCCGCTATGAACAGCGCCATATGGTTTCCTGTCGCGTCCTGCACGTCCTTGAACATGCGGCGGCAGATCGCCGGTTTATTGTATAGTTTGAATTTCTTCGAGATCGCGATGCCCCTTCTGAGCTTGTCTATCTTGCCCGCGGATTCCGCTTTCTTGAAGATCTTCTTATGTATCGTTTCGAATATGAGAGGCACTGACAGCATAACTGTCGCGTGGACCTCCTGCATGTTTTTCATTATGTATTTGAGGCCTTCGCAGATGGCTACAGCCATTCCCTGATACAGGCCTGTCATGACGTGGCAAGTCAGCTCATATGTGTGATGCATCGGAAGGACCGAAAGTCCTATTCCCGGTTCTCTTATATGCACATACTGACTCATATTGCGTACGTTCGCCGCGATGTTCTCGTGCGACAGCATTACTCCCTTCGCCATTCCCGTCGTCCCAGACGTGAAGAGAAGTGAACACATCTTGTTAGGATCTATCTCTGCCTTGAGATAATCCAGGTATCCGTCGCGGATAGCTTCTTTGCCCTCATTGATGAGATCGTCCATCGCAAGGCGCGGTACTGTGTCGCCTTCCTCGATGTCATAGCCTTCATCGTCATTGAGCGCCATATCCACTATCATCTCGAGTCCTTCGAGTTTAGGTGCTATCTTATTTATCAGTTTTCTCATCTTCTTGCTGCATACTATCGCGGATACTCCCGCGCGTTTCAGCAGGTTGAGCACTTCTTCCTCGTGAAGCTCTCTGTCTATAGGAACGATCACGCCTGTGCCGTTGACCACGGCAAAATATGTCACGACCCATTCGTAACTGTTCTCGCCTATGACCGCTATCTTCTTCCCCTTGAAGCCTCTTTTCAGAAAGCTCGTTCCGAACGCGTTGATGTCTACGCGGAACTGCGTGAAAGTGATAGGTAAATATTCCCCGCCCGGTTTGTCTTTCACATAAAATGCCGGTCGTTCCCCATAAAGATCAGCGCATGACTCGATCATGTCCTTCAGATCCGATATGTATCTCCCCTCGTATAATTGATCTTTGTATTTTTCACTGTTCATGAATTTCTCCAATCTTTCAACATAGCGCTATATATTATATCACAACATCGCTCGGATTTATATGGAATTCGCCGTTTTTCAATGCTCCGCGAGAGGTCTCGCATTTGACACATATGCCGGCCGAATATATACTTTAAATACTTTGGACGGAGGACAAAATGGACAGGAAAGCACTTATAGCCATGAGCGGGGGAGTTGACTCCTCGGTCACGGCATATCTCATGAAAAAAGAAGGTTACAGCTGCACCGGTATCACGATGAAACTCTTCAGCAATGAGGATGCGAATGTCGTGAATGAACGGACGTGCTGCTCGCTCAAGGATTCCGCGGACGCGGCGAGCGTGGCGGCGAGTCTTGGCATACCGTATTATGTCCTCGATTTCAGAGAAGAGTTCAACGAGAAGATAATACATAAATTCATCGAATGTTATGAGACAGGCAGGACGCCGAACCCTTGTATCGACTGCAACAGATACATGAAGTTCGGCAGGCTTTTCGCGAAGGCGCGGGAACTCGGGGCGGATCATGTCGCGACCGGGCATTACGCGAGGATAAAGCAAGATGAGGCTTCAGGGAGATGGCTCCTCAAAAAGTCGGCTGACAAGCTGAAGGATCAGACTTATGTGCTCTACTCGCTCACGCAGGAGCAGCTCGCTCACACTGTCTTCCCTCTCGGAGGGATGACGAAGGATCGCACACGCGAGATCGCGGAGGAGCACGGATTCGTGAACGCTAAGAAGCACGACAGTCAGGACATCTGCTTCGTGGTCGACGGGGATTACGCGAAGTTCATCGAAGGATATTCCGGACAGACTTTCCCGGAGGGTGATTTTATAGACATGGACGGCAATGTACTCGGACGCCACAAGGGGCTTATAAGGTAGACGATCGGGCAGAGGAAGGGTCTCGGGCTCGCGCTGCCGCAGCCGATGTATGTTGTTTCTAAGAGCATACCGGACAATACTGTGACTCTCGGTCTCGAGAAGGATCTTCTCTCGTCTTCACTGACGGCGGAGGATCTTAACTGGATATCGGTGGAGTCACTTCCGGATGAAGGCATAAGGTGCTCGGCCGTGACTCGGTATCACAAGAGGGAGCAGCCCTGTCTCGTGAAGCCTGATCCCGATGATCCCGGACGCGCGGTCGTCACATTCGATGAACCGCAGCGCGCTGTTACGCCCGGACAGGCCGTAGTATTTTACGACGGAGATATCGTCGTGGGCGGCGGGACCATTACTGCATCAAAATGACGGAGAAATATAAATGCGAAGCAATGAATATATGAACGAAAAATATTTAACACTGAAGA
>CALDNM010000157.1 GCA_937915045.1 uncultured Clostridia bacterium | reverse complement strand
CTCTGCCATGAGCTTCAGGTATATATTTCTCGACATAGTCAGCTGACTGCCTCGGATGTTTCGCGATATCTTCGTAAGCTTTTCCGACTGCCGCAAGGAACTTTGTAAGTACTTCAGGTTTCTTTTCAATGAAATCACTGCTTGCCGCTATGCATGGCGCCGCGAAATCAAAGATATGCGCAACGTCGTGTTCAAGGTTGAAGTAGTTGTAATCTTTGCCGGCTGCTTTGAGTACAGGAAGCTCCCATGCTCCGTATACCCAGACAGCGTCGACATCTTTGCCGAGCTTCTCCGCAATATTATCGACATCTATACGGACAGTTTCTACCTTGCTGTAGTCACCGCCGCCCGCTTTTACGCAGAATTCCATCAGTGTATCGAACCACGGCACATCGAGCGTCGCCAGACGTTTGCCCTCAAGATCTTTAGGACCATTGATACCTGCGGACTTGAGCGATACTATACCCGAGTCGCACTGCTGGAATATCCTCGCGACAGCGGTGATACCGCGGCCGTTGTTTTTCATAGTCAGTATTGTAGGCTCAGACGCGATGAGTATATCAGCGTCATCAGATGACTGAAATCCGTTTATGCAGCCTTCGATATCCACGTCAAGACCGGCATCTTTGAAATAGCCCTTGTCCTGCGCAAGGAACAGCCCCGCATGGTTTGTATTTGGGTACCAGTCAAGTGTAACTTTGATCTTTTCCATTTGTTCTAATTCCTCCTCTAATCAAATGCTTTGTTATGCTTACAGCCAGTTCCTTATATTGAAATGGTGGTTGCATCTCGGACACACGACCGGGAATTTCCCTGCTTTCCGCGGAAAGCGCAGCGTGGCCTTGCAATTCGGACATTTATGATATACATGTGTCCTGAAGTCAGTGAACCTCGCCCATTTCTTTGTGAACCAGTAGTTTTCCTGCTGCCTTTTGTAGATATTCCTCGAAAAAACACGGAAGAACATGTAAAGCAGCAGAGCATCTCCTATCCAGTAAATAACCCTTATTTTGAATATCATAGCGGGTATGATCATGATCACATACAGCACGAGCAGCGCGTAATATAATTTGTCCACGCCGTACCGGCCGTACATGAATCTGGCCATCGAAGCCCTGAAATTCCTCATAATGATTTCTCCTGTTTTCTTATCGTGTTTGTCACAACTACATTATTGTACATTGATTTGATACAATTGTAAACTTTCAACCTTAAAAAAACCTATTTTCCGGGCATTTCCGGGCACTTGCATTGACTTTATACGCGGCATTAATATAAAATTGATTTGCGCGCCGCGATAAGCGGCGGATACGGAAAGGAAAGACAAAGAAAATGGTAAAAGATCAGGACACGATGTGGAAAAATTTACAGGCAAATCTGGACCTTGAGAATATCGATATGAAGAATAGTTTCAACGGAAAACTCGAGCCGCGTCCGACGGGATGCTCACTGGCAAAAATGTGCTCTACAGTGGAATTCCCCGCGCTCGACTGGGAGCTCAATCAGGCAGGGCAGGTGCACGGAGGCATACTCTGCACGATGTTTGATATCTCGGCGGGATCTCTCGCGAAAACACTGAATGAGGTCAAATTCAATCCGACCATAAGCATCGATGTTAAGTTTCTTCGCCCGGCTATGCACGGTGATACTGTCATCATAAATACAAAGGTGAACGCGAACGGCAGGACTCTCGCTCACATGTACGCGGAAGCGAGCAGCAAAGAAACGGGGAAGATCCTCGCGACAGCGGTCGCGGTGTTCATGAATAAAGATACGAGAAGGACTGAAGGTGAAAATAAATGAAGATGCTTGTAATCAGTGATACACATCGCTTTATAGAAAAAGCGGAGGAGATATATAATTCACTTACTGATGTAGATATGATAATACACCTGGGAGATCACCTGGCGGACGCGGAAATGATCGCTTCCGATCTCGGAGTCAAAGTGATCGCTGTGAAGGGGAACTGCGACGGGGCTATGACGAAGGACGATTCTGAAAGGGTGCTCGATACTGATTATGGCCCGATACTGCTTACACATGGCCACATGTA
>CALDNM010000156.1 GCA_937915045.1 uncultured Clostridia bacterium | reverse complement strand
ATCTATATCCTGCTCCTGGGCACAGTCCAGATGGGCATACCATATGCCCTTTATTCTGTATGTCAGAGAAAATTGAACGCGCTCACGTGCAATCTGATCTCGATGATCGAGCCTCTCCTGAACCCTGTATGGGTCCTCATATTCTACGGTGAGAGACCGGGAACATTCGCGCTTTTCGGCGCGGTCATAATAATAACCACTCTTTCTTTGTGGTGCGTATGGCAGGCGCGTTCAGAGAATATAACTTACAATTAACAATAAAGTAACAGATATGTAATAATCATATCATTATGCTTATAGGGTTGTATAATTACACATGTTGAAGAAGAAGGAGGATGTGTAACATGATCCTATTAGAGCGTATCGCGGATCATTACAATGATATCGCGGACCAGACAGCCGTTGATTCTGTCAGCGACGGAGTCGTTTCTTACGGAGAGCTTTGGGAAAAATCAGGAAAACTGGCAAACTATATCGAAGAGAAAATGGGCGCGGACAAGTCACCGATAGTCGTATACGGACACAAGCAGCCGTATATGATAATATACTTCCTCGCGTGTGTGAGATCCGGAAGAGCATATTGTCCGGAAGATATTTCAGTGCCTGATGACAGAGTCAGGAGCATCATAGAGCGTACAGGATGCGGCATGATACTGACAGCTGAAAAAGAGCACGATGTGCTGTCCGGAGCGGCAGCCGAAGTCATCGACATAGATAAAGCTGAAGAGATAGAAGCCGTTCAGCCGGAAATGATAACAGAAGATAAAGCAGTATCGGGAAGCGATACATTCTATATAATATTCACATCCGGAAGCACAGGGACTCCAAAGGGCGTACAGATAAGCGCGGATGATCTTGACAGTTTCACTTCATGGTCGATCCACCTCGGGTACGGCCCGGAAGATAAAGAAGGCGCGGTGTTCATGAACCAGGCGCCGTTCTCATTCGACCTTTCAGTAATGGATCTTTATACCAGTCTTGCTTCAGGCGGGACACTCAAGACTATCGACAGAAAGACACAGGATGATATGAGCGCGCTGATGAAGACTTTCGGAGAAAGCCATTTGAATTACTGGATATCAACGCCGTCTTTCGCGACGATGTGCTGCGGCATGCCGGAATTCTGTGAAGACCACATGCCGGATATGAGAGCATTTCTTTTTTGCGGAGAGGCTCTTACGAACACGACAGCCAGGAGACTCAGAGAGAAATTCCCAAAGGCAAAGATCGTGAATACTTATGGACCGACAGAGGCGACATGCGCGGTGACGTCGGCAGAGATCACAGATGAAATGATAAACTCGGACGAGCCGCTCCCTGTGGGTGTGCCCGGACCGAATACGAGAATAAATATCCGCGGACTTGACGGCAGAGAAATGCCTGAGGGCGAGCGCGGAGAGATAATCATATCAGGGAAAAATGTCAGCACCGGATATTTCAGGGATGAGGCACAGACAGATAAAGTGTTCTTCGATGATGGCATGAGGCATTACCACTCGGGAGATGAAGGCTTCATCAAAGAAGGACAGCTCCATTTCACGGAGAGGATGGATTTCCAGATAAAGTATCACGGATACAGGATCGAGCTTGGAGATATCGAGAACAATCTGCTGAAAGAACCGGGTATAGATGCTGCCGCTGTAGTACCGAGGATGCGTGAAGGCGCGGTGAAAAACCTCGTCGCGTTCATCGCCGGGATGGGAGATCCAAAGGATCCTTTTGGAGAAGGAAAGAAGATAAAGGACGCGCTTCGCGAGAAGCTCCCTGATTATATGATCCCGAAGAAGATCGTATTCCTTGATAAGATGCCTGTTACACCAAATGGAAAAGCTGACCGGAAGGCTCTGAAAGGAATGGTCAGATGACATTATTCGAAGACTCATGGTTCTTCGTGTATCTCGCGGTCGCGCTCATACCTGCGCTGATACTGGGGATATGTGAAAAACCGATAAAATATTATGCCTTTGCTGTCAGTCTCATATTCGTATGGATGGCCACGGAGACAAATAAACGCGCGATGTTTTTCCTCATTGGATTCTGTATAGCGGAATTCATAGTCCTTAGAGTATGGCTCAAAGTGATGAAGAAATACGGCAGGAAGAGCAGTTTCTATGTGCTGTTCCTGGCGCTGGGGATGGCACCTCTTGTTATAAGCAAACTTTCGAATCACTTTATGGGATTCAACCTGCTGGGATTCATGGGGATCTCATATATGACTTTCAAGATCCTTCAGATGATCATCGAGATATATGATGAACTGATCGAGGAAGTCCCGGCATTCGACTATTTCAGTTTCCTGCTGTTTTTCCCGTCTGTACTTTCGGGACCTATAGACAGGAGCCAGAGATATACGAAGGACCTGAACACGATACCGCAGAGATCGGATTATATGGAGATGGCAGGAACGGGCCTCGTATATAAATTTGTCTGCGCGTCGCTGATCTATCAGATACTGATCTGGGTCAATCCTCAGCATGGACTTATGGCGGATCTCATATACATGTACGCTTACGGTTTCTATCTGTTCTTCGATTTCGCGGGGTACAGCAGGATGGCGATAGGCACGGCATATTTATTCGGAGTGAAGACTCCTGAGAATTTCAACGCGCCGTTCAAGAGCAAGGACATAATGGATTTCTGGGACAGATGGCATATCACTCTGTCGCACTGGTTCAGAGACTATCTGTTCTCAAGGCTTATGATGCGCTGGATCAAAAACAAGAGATTCAGCAGCAGGCTCACAGCAGCTGCCTGCGGCTTCATGATCAACATGACAGTGATGGGGCTGTGGCACGGGCTCGATATATTCTACATCATGTACGGTATATATCACGGAGCGCTTCTGGCTTTGACGGAAATATGGAACAAAAAATCGAAGTTCCGCAAAAAACATAAAAAAGATAAAGGATATATAGCGGTATCCACATTCATCACATTCAATCTTGTGATGTTCGGACTGTTCATTTTCTCGGGGAAATTCACTGAGATCCTGGGGCTCACGCCACCGGGCTCGAGCGCTGTCACAGCGGTCGGCGGGGATTATTTCCTCAAGGTCATGACGAAGGTACTGCATTAGTTATAAACAATAAGGGAGGAAAAGAAAAATGGAAGAAAAGATATTAGACCTGCTGGCCGACATATGTGACGATGATATCGTCAAAGAGGACAAGACAATAGATATGGTCGAAGAGGAGCTGCTTGATTCACTGGGTTATACAGAGCTTCTAGCGGAACTGGAAGAAATGTTCGGCATAGTGCTCTCACCATCGGCAGTATCGAAAAACGATGTAGCTACACCTGAAAAAGTCATAGCGCTCGTACAGTCGAAGATGAAATAACGAGCAAACGGGGAAAAGACGATGAAAAAATTTGCAGCATTTCTGACAGCGCTCGCGTTGTTCTGCGTCTGCCTGGTATGTGTCAACGCGATTGCCGGCAGCAAGACAGAACTCACTTCTGCGCAGATGGGGACATGGACAAATACATACAAATATACGAGTTATGACGCGATCACCGCGAATCTGACTAAGGACACGATACCTGTTTTCGGCTCATCGGAATTCAACCACGGCAAAAAAACAAAGTGTCATCCTAAAGCTGTATTCAGGCATCAGAAGCTGACGCCGATGCTTATAGGGACTAAGTTTTCGCAGTCCATGACACATACGATCGAACTCGCTGCAATAGCGCCAAAGATGAAGCTCAAGAAGGCTGTCTTTATTGTATCTCCGACGTGGTTCACAGAGGACGGTGCTCGTCCTGAGGGTTTCGCGATGAGATTCTCAGAGAGCGAGTATGCAGCTATGCTGCGGAATCCAAATATATCGAATGGATTAAAAATGAAGATCGCGAAAAGGACTGACGCATTGCTGAGGAGCGAGGCGACAGTACAGAAATGCGCAAGAAAATATGATTCGGTATATCTGTATGGTACAGGCAACGCCGCGGATAAATTATATTGCGAGGCAAGGCAGAAATTCATACGTCAGAGAGATTACAACTGCGTGACTTCCGCGATGAAAGTGTCGCACATACAGCCGGGAGCCACTAAGACGGTGACATCGAAAGTGCCTGACTGGAAAAAACTCGAAAAAGAAGGCACCGTGTACGCGATGAAGAAATCAAAGAACAATAAGTTCTTCATGTACAACAGTTACTTTAATAAGAAATTCAAACCGCATATGAAAAAAATGAAAGGGAAAGACGCGAAAAGACTTTTCGTGAAATCACCGGAATACAGCGATCTCAACTGCTTCCTGGAGGTCTGTAAACAGAGCGGGATCAAACCGATGCTCGTGATCCTGCCGCTCAACAAATACTGGTATGATTATACAAAGCTGCCAATGAAAAATCGTCTTACCGTAGCGGAAAAAGTAAAGAAGATGGGAAAGAAATATGGCGCGGAAGTCCAGGATCTGACTTCTGAAGGAAGCACAAAATATTTCATGCAGGATACAGTACATCTCAGCGCGAAAGGATGGGTGAGCGTAGATGAAAGCATTTACAACTTTTATAAAGAAGGCATTTAACTTCATGGATAAAGAATTCTGGAAGTATACTGTCGTCTTCTTTGTCCTGATGTCCATGCTGTATGTGTATATGATCTACGCGGGCATGTTCAAATCACCGACGTTCGCGTACGCGGCGTTCTGATGTAGTTGCAATTGCAACTAAAAAGTGATAGAATACATCCTGTTGCAAAAGCAACTAGTTTCAAGAAGGGTGACATTCTATGACGGAAAAGAAAAAAAATCTTAATTTTGGCCTCATCATGGCCGTGTACCTTCTGGGAATATTCATGGGTGCCCTCGACACGGGCATCGTGACCCCGGCTCGTACGATCATCCAGAACTATATGGGAGTGTCAGATACGCTCGGTATATGGATGATCACTATCTATACTCTGGCCTACGCGGCGAGCATCCCCGTCATGGGGAAGCTGGCGGACAGGGCCGGACGCAAATACATTTATCTCGTAAGTATATTCCTGTTCGGCGCGGGATCGCTGTTATGCGGTCTCACTGAGGCGAGCGGGAGTTTTACTATGCTTCTTATCGCGCGCGCTGTGCAGGCGATAGGCGGCGGAGGGATAGTTCCTGTCGCGACAGCTGAATTCGGGACTACGTTTCCTCCGGAAAAACGCGGTATGGCCCTCGGACTCGTAGGCGGCGTATACGGAGTAGCAAACATCTTCGGAGCGAGCGCGGGCAGCGCTATCCTCGATATCTTCGGTACAAACAACTGGCAGTTCATTTTCTATGTCAATGTGCCTATCACGATATTCATACTGATCGCCGGCTTCGTGGCGCTTCCGAACACGAAAGAAAAAGCTGTCAGCAGGATAGACGGCACGGGGATCATGGGGCTGGTCATCATGATACTAAGCATTATGTACGCCCTCAAAAATATAGACTTTTTCGACTTCAAAAATTCATTCACGGACACGGACGTGTATCCGTTCTTCATAGCGTTCTTCCTGCTTCTCCCGCTGTTCATATTCATAGAGAAGAAAGCGGAGGATCCTGTGATGAACCTTTCGTATTTCACAAGGACGCCTATATTGATAACTCTCCTGCTTTCAGTAATAACCGGGATCGTTCTCATGGGCCTCATATTCGTACCGCAGCTGTGCGAAAACTGCATGGAAGTCCCGAGCGGCAACGGCGGATATTTCGTGATCATCCTCGGTGTCTTCGCCGGGATCGGCGCGCCTCTCTCGGGAAAGATGACCGATAAAAAGGGGCCAAAATTCGTTCTTGGAACAGGCTTCATCGCGACGATAGCGGGAGCGCTGTATCTTATATTCGTCATGACAGTGCATCCGGGATGGGCCACGGTCATCATCAGCCTCGCCCTCATAGGTACAGGGATCGGATTCACGATGGGCGCGCCTCTAAACTATATGATGCTGGACAATACCGAGCCGGAAGAATCTAACTCGGCGCTCGCTACAGTTTCGCTGGTGCGGTCTTTAGGTACAGTAATAGCTCCGGCTATCATGGTCGGGTTTTTGTCGCATGCGGGATTGAATGTCCAGACGAACGTAATGGATCTTCTTCCGAAGGAGATAGATGTGCCGCAGATACCTTACGCTCAGGAACTCCAGTCAGCGATGGACTCGCAGGGTATAAAGGGGATGCCGGACCTTACATCGATGCGGACGGTGAAGATAGACATGAGCGCTGACAGTGATTACAGCATTCCGGAAGATACTCTCGACATGATGCAGAACTCTGACGTGACTACGATCGTCAAAAATACGAAGACTTTCGCGAAGACTATGTTCACGGAGATGACACCGGATATAGAGAAGAAAATAACGACAGGCATGGATAAAGGCATTTCAGGTATAAGCTCCGGGATAACGAAAATGGATAAATCGATAACATCGATGACGAAGGCAAGTTCAGGGATACAGAAGGGGATCGACGGGATGACGACGGCTGTATCAAAACAGGACGCGTCTCTCGAGAAGATGAAGAGCAGCCGCGCGGGGATGGTCAAGGCTGTCAAGGGACTGACCCAGGGGATAGGCTTCCAGGAAATGATGAATGGACAGCTGAGCGGGGCGCAGGCATATCTTTCTAAAATACCGCTTAACGGTGACAGCCTCGAGAGTCAGCTGCCTGAGAAAATGAAAGCCGCCCTTTCGAAGCCTGTGCTTGCGCAGCTCGCGAAAATGACCTCGATGGAGCAGCTTAACGGAGCGATCAGCGGATGCGACGCCAGCATTTCGTCGATAGAGAAGAAAAAAGATTCTCTGAGCACCGGGATAACGAAGATCGATTCCGGGATAACGGGCCTCGAATCCGGGACAAAGAAGGTGGAGACGAAGCTTACGAAGATGAAGTCGCAGAAAGCGTCTATAGAATCAGGACTTTCGGGTATAAAAAGCGGAAAGACCGAAGCGGAGGACACGCTGAGCAAACTGCGTACAGCTAAGGCTTCTGTCCCTTCGGTATTCAAACAGGCTGAAGACGATTACATTGAAAAGATAGATGATAAGGAGACTAAGATACAGGATACGTTCCGCGCTACACTGAATGAAGGGTTCAGGCAGATCTACGCGCTGGCCGCGATAGCGTCGGCCGCGGGGCTCCTGCTGCTGATGCTTTACAGAAAGAAGGAAGACTGATGAATTACGATAACTGTTCGAATATTGGAAGACTCATGATGGCATACGGGAAATATTTCAAAGCGTATATGAAAAAGGAACTCGCGGGAGAGGGCCTCAATGTGGCTGACGCGATGATCATGCTGTCACTTTATGAGAAAGACGGCAGGACGCAGGACAGTCTGATGGAGCAGGTGCATTACGACAAGAGTGTCGTGACGCGCACGATGCAGTCACTGGAAGAGAATGGATACATAGTAAGGGATCCGAATCCTGAAGACGGCCGTTCATGGGTCTTCAGGCTCACTGAAAAAGGCCGCTCGAAAAAGCCGGTGATATTATCCGCTCTCCGCGGATGGAGCAGCCGGGCGTTCGGTGACATCGATCACGAGAAAATCAATGAACTGCATGAGACGCTTATGACAATAGTCGGAAATGTCAGACCGTGATACTGCGGCAGTTTTGTGCTATAATATCGTTTGTCGCATTTGAAGAAGGAGATAACAATGGCACAGTTTTTTTATAAATACAGCACGATGAACGCCGGCAAATCGATCGAGCTCATCAAGGTCGCTCACAATTATGAAGAGAGAGGAAAGAGAGTCCTCGCGTTCATCCCGTCTGTCGATACACGCGATGGCGTAGGGACTATAAGTTCAAGAGTAGGGCTGAAGAGAGAAGCCATCCCGGTCGATGAAGATACGAATATCCTCGATATATTCATACACGAGCAGGCGAAACACGAAGTAGCGTGCGTACTGGTCGATGAGTGTCAGTTCCTCAAAAAACATCATGTGCTCGAGCTGGCGGAAATAGTCGACAGCTGCGATGTGCCGGTCATGGCGTACGGCCTGAAGAATGACTTCAGGAATGAGCTGTTCGAGGGCTCGTATTATTGTCTCGTGTACGCGGACAAGATCGAAGAGATCAAAACTATCTGCTGGTGCGGGAAGAAAGCGACGATGGTCGCCAGAGTCCAGGACGGAAAGTTCGTCCATGACGGAGATCAGGTAATGGTAGGAGGCACGGACATGTATGTGTCTCTCTGCAGGAAGCATTACAACGACGGACGTCTCGGTCCGGAAAAATAAGATCAGCGGATGAGCGCGCAGCCCTGGACGCTGCCGCGCCGCGACATTTCACGAGCTATCCCATTGAGGATAGTTCTTTTTTTATAGCTCCATTCAGGAGTCAGGAGCAGGCTGCGCGGTACATCGCCGGTGAGCCTGTGTATGGTGATGTCGTAAGGTATCTCTTCCAGGAGATCGCACACGAGATCCACATATTCTTCTATCGACCCGAATGGTTCATAACCTGGATACATCTTTGCCATACGCGAGTTTTTCACCACGTTCATAAGGTGAAGCTTAAGACCGAATATCGGAGGATCCGTGAAGCCGAGCGAAGCCAGCGCGCTGCCGGGCTTAGTGACGTAACGCACCGATCTTTCCATATCCTCTCTTGTTTCGCCGGGCAGGCCGAGGATCAGATGAGTGACCACCCTTATACCGCGGGAGCGCAGCTTAAGCACGGCATTGTCGTATACCGACAGCGGATAGCATCTGTTTATCAGTCTGGCGGTGTCGTCGAATATTGTCTGAAGGCCGAGTTCGACCCAGAGAAATGTCTTTTTGTTCATCTCCGAAAGCAGATCCAGGACTTCATCCGGAAGGCAGTCAGGGCGTGTCGCGACCGCGAGTCCGACCATGCCGGGATGTGACAGTGCCTGCTCGAATTTCTCACGGAGGACGTCTGCGGGAGCGTAGGTATTCGTATAGCTCTGGAAATAAGCTATATATTTGTCCGCGTCGGGCCATTTATTCGAAAGCAGTTTTATCTGTGAAGGTATGTCGCTGGCCAGTTCGCCGGAACCTCCTTCAGAGCAGAATATGCATCCGCCGGTGCCTTTTGTGCCGTCACGGTTCGGACACGTGAAGCCGCCGTCAAGGGCGAGCTTTATCACGCGGCCTCCGAATTTGTCCCGAAGATAGGCCCCTATAGAGTTGATACGCTGTATTTGCAATGTCTGCCTCGATTCATATATTGATAAAATGACACTATATTTATAGTCTTTTAACACTGTTTATGATATAATATTTTTTCAATGATGTGAAGAAATATTTCTTCGGGAGGTATCGGGAAATGACTGACAGCAAGGTGGCTGAACCCTTTTCAGGATTATGCCGCGAGAAGAGCGCTGATGAAAACGATATATCATGCATAGACGGACGTGAGACTAAACTCGGAAAGCCTTCTCTGCTGCTCAACAGCTGCTGCGGACCATGCAGTACTGCTGTCATTGAAAGGCTTGCGCCGGATTATGATATAACGGTATTCTTTTATAATCCAAACATAACGGATGAAGAGGAGTACAGGAAAAGGCTGAAGAATCAGATCAAATTCATAAGAGAGTTCAATCGTGATCCGAGTATCCCGTATTCGGTGAAATTCCTTGAGGGCGCTTACGAGCCTGAGAAGTATTACGAGGTGTGTGAAAAGTATTCATCGGAGCCTGAAGGCGGGAGAAGATGCGGTGAGTGTTTCATTCTCAGACTGGAGAAGACAGCGCAGACTGCGGCCATGCGCAATTTTGACACGTTCGGGACTACGCTGACAGTGAGCCCGCACAAAGACTATAAAGTCATCAGCAGCATAGGACGCAAGATGGCTGACAGATACGGGGTAGGGTTCCTCGATATGGATTTTAAGAAAAAAGACGGATTCAAGCGGAGCATCGAACTTTCGAGAAAGTACGGGCTTTACCGACAGAATTACTGCGGCTGCGAATATTCGAAACGGCCGGAAATAAAATAACACACATTTACTGCAGGGAGGCAATATGTCAGAATTAATGATTCCCGAGGATTATTCATCTTCGCTGGATTACATGGAAACACAGAGAGCCATAAAGAAGATCAAGGATTTCTTCCAGTCAGAGCTCGCGTACGGACTCAGTCTGAGACGTGTATCGGCACCGCTTTTCGTAACGAGCAAAAGCGGACTCAATGACAATCTGAACGGGGTCGAGAGACCGGTCAGGTTCACGATCAAGGATATGGATGAAGAGGAAGTGCAGATAGTGCAGTCCCTCGCGAAGTGGAAGAGGATGGCGCTTGGCAAATACGGCATAGCTCCCGGAAACGGCATATACGCGGACATGAACGCGATCAGAAGGGACGAGGAACTGGACAATCTTCATTCCATCTATGTCGACCAGTGGGACTGGGAAAAAGTCATGACGAAGGAACAGAGAAACGATCTCTATCTCGAAGATGTCGTTTCCAAGATATATATTGCGCTGAGGAACCTGAACGATTTTGTCAATAGACATTATCCTGAGATCAGGACTGAGCTTCCGAACGAGATATTCTTCATCACTTCGCAGGAGCTCGAGGATATGTATCCGGACAAGACTCCGAAGGAAAGAGAAGACCTCATCACAAAGGAAAAACGCGCGGTGTTCCTGAAGCAGATCGGCGGAAAGTTAAAATCCGGAGAAAAACATGACGGACGCGCGCCTGACTACGACGACTGGACACTGAACGGGGACATACTGCTGTATAACGATATACTCGGCAGGGCGTTCGAAATATCGTCGATGGGTATAAGGGTCGATGAGACGGCTATGGAGAGACAGCTCAAAGAAGCTGACGCTGAGGACAGGAAAAAGTATCCTTTCCATAAGGCGATACTGAACAAAGAACTCCCATATTCCATCGGAGGAGGCATAGGGCAGAGCAGGCTCTGCATGTATTTCCTCAGAAAGGCCCACATTGGTGAGGTCCAGACAGCAGTCTGGCCGGAAGACATGATAAAAGAATGCGAAGAAGCCGGTATATACCTGCTTTGATGCGGGAGAGGAATAAATGAAGTACGCGGATCTGATCATAGACAACAGAACTGACAGCACGGACAATTTCTTCACTTACGGCTGCGAGGATGACAGTATAAGGCCGGGGAATAAGGTATTCGTTCCGTTTGGCAGAGGAAACAAAGAGAAGGAAGCGTATGTGTTCGCCGTTTCGGATCGTCCGGCCGGAGAGTTCAGAAATCTCAAATACATTACTCGCGCCGACGACGAGATATCGCTCACTGAAGAGATGATCGAAGTATGCGTGTGGATGAAAAAGAGATATATGTGCAGGTATATCGACGCGGTGAAACTTTTCACGCCGGCAGGCGCGAAGTCGAAGCGGAATACTGAGGCGAGACCGTACAAAGACACTAAAGGCGAGGCTCAGGATATTTCCGAATTGACAGAGGAGCAGAAGAAAGCTCTGGATAAACTGGATATGTCGATCAGGGGCGATGGAGGGCTGTTCCTTCTTCACGGTGTGACCGGCAGCGGGAAGACCGAAGTCTATATGCGCGCGATACAGGAATGTGTCTCGCGGGGACGAAGCGCGATCATGCTCGTGCCGGAGATATCGCTCACGAAACAGATCATCGACCGGTTTATCGGGAGGTTCGGCAGGGAGCAGATAGCGGTACTCCACAGCAGGCTCACGAAGCGTGAGCGTTATGATGAGTGGACTCGTATAAGGAATGGCGAGGTGAAGATCGTCATAGGAGCGCGCTCAGCGGTGTTCGCGCCGTTTGAAAATATAGGGATCATCGTGCTCGATGAAGAGCATGAATCGACATATAAATCGGATAAGGCTCCGAAATATGATACGGTGGAAGTGGCGATAAAAAGAGTGAAGTCCTTTGGCGGCACATTGCTGCTCGGGAGCGCGACTCCTTCCGTCGCGACATATGAAAGAAGCCTCGAAGGCATATACACAAGGCTTGAACTCAGAGAAAGATACAACAAAAATCCGCTGCCTGAAGTCGAGACTGTGGATATGAGGGAAGAGCTCCGTTCGGGCAATACTTCGATATTCAGCAGAAAGCTGACGGAAGGTCTGGCGGAGACATTCGCGAAAGGACAGCAGGCGATACTCTTCCTCAACAGGAGAGGGTATTCGACATTCGTATCATGCAGAGAATGCGGATACGTGATGAAATGTCCGGACTGCGGGATATCTCTCACATATCATAAAGACCGCGGGAAAGGCATCTGCCATTACTGCGGACATGAAGAGGATATACCGGATGTCTGCCCGGAATGCGGCAGCAGATATATAAGATATTTCGGGACCGGCACAGAACGTGTCGAGGAGACTGTGAACGAATTGTTTGGAGAGGTCACG
>CALDNM010000155.1 GCA_937915045.1 uncultured Clostridia bacterium | reverse complement strand
CGGGGCATCCCCGTTCTCCGGTCTTTCTTTGCAGTTGGTAATACGCCTTTATGCCTTTGGTCCGGCCTTGACGATATTCTCAGGCATGTTCGGATACTTCTCAGCGAAGTTCTTCTGGAACATCCCCGCGAGTTTCTTAGCCTGCGCGTCGTACGCGTCCTTGTCATCCCATGTATCTTTTGGATTCATGAGCTCAGGCGGTACATTCGTGCAGCTCTGCGGTACGTCGACATTGAACACTTCATCGTGTTTGTATTCAGCATTGTCGAACTCTCCGTTGAGCGCGGCAGTGATCATAGCTCTCGTATACTTGAGCTTCATCCTGCTGCCGACTCCGTAAGGGCCGCCGGACCATCCCGTGTTCACGAGGTAGACCTTAGTATTGTACTTCTGGATCCTCTCACCGAGCATGTTCGCGTAGACTGACGCGTCAAGCGGCATGAACGGCTGGCCGAACAGTGTCGAGAAAGTAGGTACAGGCTCTGTGATGCCTCTCTCTGTCCCCGCGACCTTCGCCGTGAATCCTGTCACGAAGTGGTACATCGCCGCGTCCGCTCCGAGTCTGCTGATCGGAGGGAGCACACCGAACGAATCCGCCGTAAGGAAGATAACTACCTTTGGCACTCCGCCCACTCCCGGTATAGCAGCGTTCGGGATATAGTATATAGGATAACCCACACGCGTGTTTTCAGTAATGCTTCTGTCAGCGTAGTCAGGTTCTCTCGTCTCCTCATCGAGAATGACGTTCTCGACTTCGCTGCCGAATCTGATCGCGTTATATATCTCAGGCTCGCCCTCAGGATCAAGGTCAATGCACTTCGCGTAGCATCCGCCTTCGAAGTTGAATATGCCGTGATCCGTCCAGCCGTGCTCATCGTCTCCGATAAGTATACGGTCAGGGTCAGCTGAAAGTGTCGTCTTGCCTGTGCCTGACAGTCCGAAGAATACGACGCTGTCCTTTGTCTCAGGATCCATGTTCGCCGAGCAGTGCATCGGAAGCACGTTTTCCTCTTTAGGCATCAGATAGTTCATGACCGAGAAGACGCTCTTCTTGATCTCTCCGGCATATGCCGATCCTGCTATGACGACCATCCTTGCTTCATAGTCTATGAGTATAGCGGCTTCGCTGTGGATGCCGAACTCCTCAGGATCACACTTGCATCCGGGAGCGCAGAGAACAGTGAAATCGAACTTGTCGAGTTTCTCGAGCTCTTCAGCTGTCGGACGTATCAGCAGGTTCCTGATGAACAGATTCTGACACGCGAGTTCATTCACGATCCTGAACTTCCTCGTGCACTCAGTATCAGCTCCGACGAAACCGTCAAAGATAAATACTTCTTTCCCTTCGAAATATCCCGCGACCTTATCTCTGATCTTATTGAACACTTCTCTGGATATAGGGCGGTTGACCTTGCCCCAGTCGATATCATCGTGTATACCTTCAGTATCTACGATGAACTTGTCGTCAGGGGATCTGCCGGTATACTTCCCGGTAGTCACCACCAGCGCGCCTGTATCGCTCAGCACACCCTCTTCACGGCGGAGCGCGGCTTCAACGAGCTTTGCCGGCGCCATGTTTCTGTATACTGCCGATGGATTTTTGATATTTAGATTTTCCAATCCGTAAGTTTCCACATCGAACCTCCTTCAATTCTTTACAAATTTAAATATAACACGTGGAGAGAACGATATCAACAGCGGAAATGTCACAGAGCGTTAAAAAACAGCGGTCCTGAGGGCCGCTGCTTTCCATTTTCAAAATCTGCCGGTCGATCGCTCCAGGTGGAGTCGCTCGCGGCTGATCCAATATTTCTTATTTGCTGTAGTTGAAGAATCCTTCGCCGGACTTCAT
>CALDNM010000154.1 GCA_937915045.1 uncultured Clostridia bacterium | reverse complement strand
CACGACAGCATCCTCGTCGACTTTCTTCTCATGTGACTTCGCGCCGTTGACAGCCTCGTCCACGATATCCGTGTTGAGCTCGTCGAACGAAGGGATGATCTGCTTGCCGATCACCTTGATGCCGAGCATCTTGCAGTGGTTCTCGATATATGGATCCATCTCTTCGATGACATAGACCTTGTCGCACTTAGAAGTGAACTCCTTTACGAGCTCATCAGGGAAAGGCCACGACATACCGAGTTTGAGATAAGAAGCGTCGTCGCCGAATACTTCCTTCGAATATTCATATGATATACCTGATGTGATGACGCCGATCTTCTTGTCGTTGTACTCAGGCTTGTTGATCTCACATTCATCAGCGTACTTGCGCATAGCGTCGATCCTTGCAGGCAGGTTCGCCCTTAAGACTTTCGCGTTTGCAGGTACAGTTACGTATTTCTTTATATTTGGCTTATACGGTACTATCGGTTTTGTCTTTCTTTCGCCAAGCTCTACCAGACTCTTCGAATGGCAGACTCTCGTCGTCAGATGCATCAGTACCGGTGTGTCGAATCTCTCAGAAAGCTCGAAAGCAAGCTTCATGAAATCCTTGCATTCCTGGCTGTCCGAAGGCTCGAGCATCAGCGCTCTTGCCGACTCAGCGTAATGCCTGTTGTCCTGTTCATCCTGTGAGCTGTGCTGTCCAGGGGCATCAGCGACGCAGAAAACGCATCCGCCTGTAACACCCGTGTAGCAGAACGTGAAGAACGGATCCGCCGCCACATTCAGTCCAACGTGTTTCATAGCGCACATCGACCTTACTCCGGCTATCGAAGCTCCGATAGCAGCTTCCGCGGCAACCTTCTCGTTTGGCGCCCACTCAGAATAAAGGTCCTTGTAATTTGACAGGTTCTCAAGTATCTCAGTACTTGGTGTTCCCGGATAAGCAGAAGCGAATTCGAGGCCGCCCTCCCAGGCTCCTCTAGCGATTGCTTCATTACCCGACATAATGGTTTTCATATAGTATCCTCCTTGTGAAATGATTTCCTTTGAAGTACTTTATTATTGTCTTCCGGCCGGCGCTGACAGCCCCTCGCGGGCTTCCATGGCTAATTGGACGCGCCTGCCATCTGTACTAATATAATAGCAAAACCTGTGCCAACTTAAAGAAACGCCCAGATCCAGGCGTTTCGAGGTTTTTTGTCAGTTTTTATTGGCTGCAGTAACGGGGTTTTACGGTATATTCGGGTTTTTTGGTTCTTCGTACCATACCAAAAATCCATTATCAAAACATTTCAGCTGTTCGGTGTTTTTTCGCTTTGCGGGCTTTCGGCACTGTAGCAAAACCTATGACCTTCTTATGATTTCGCAGGTGCTGAACCACAATCTTTATAGCTTTTTCATCGGACTATTGTACTTCGGGTATATGATAACGGAAATTCACTTTTCACGAAAGCCGTGCGGTCTTGAGTATGTGTCATATTCTTTGCTTTTATTGTTTTTGACACATTTGGAGTTTCGGAAATGATCCTCACCAAAAAATCCGGATCGTGCTCAGGCTGACCCGGATCTTTTATATGAGTTTCCCGGCGAGCTCGCGGCCGTCGGCAGTAATAACGGTGCCCGCTTTTCCTCGGCCGATCTTGACGAGTCCCTTCTTCTCGAGATCTTCAGCGATGACGCGGGCACGCTGTTCTCCGATGAATAGCCCGCTCTCCTTCGCGGCCACAGCGATGCTGCGCCTGCCCATGCGGCGGTTATCACCGAACGCCTCGTCCAGGACGCGCAGCACAAAAACGCTGTTGTCCGAAAGGCCGTTCTCCCGCATCAGCTTCCCGCGTTCGCCGGCATCAGCCCCCGAGTCACCCTGATCAACCGAGTCCCTGCCCCCGGCCGGCGCCGTCCCGGCACCTGAGTTCGCGCCTCCATTGAAATCCCCGGCCGGCGCCGTCCCGGCACCTGAGTTCGCGCCTCCATTGAAACCCTCGGCCGGCGCGGCCGCGAAACTGTCCTTGCGGCCCGGGTACGTCCTGAGCAGCCCTTCCACATCAGCGCTGTCCACGACATCCTTGCCGAGATTCATCAGATACTCAACACAGTTGCGGAGCTCCCTGACATTCCCCCACCACTGATGAGCCATTATCATATTCCTCGCCGACTGCGAATACTCGAGATGCCCGCCGAACTCCTCAGCGAAATGATCTATGAGCCCCGGGATATCATCCTTGCGCTCGCGCAGCGACGGCACCCGAAGAGGCAGCACGCGCAGACGATAGTACAGGTCTTCCCTGAACTCGCCGTTCGCCACCATGATCCCGAGATTCCTGTTGCTCGACGCGATGATCCTGCAGTTCACAGGTATCACATAATTCCCGCCGAGACGCACGACCTCCATCTCCTGAAGGACACGCAGGAGCTTCTTCTGAAGAGACATGTCCATCTCCGATATCTCATCCAGGAACAGAGTCCCCGTGCTCGCCATCTCAAAAATGCCGGCCATGCCGCCCTTCTTCGCGCCGGTGAAAGCTCCCTCCTCGTAACCGAAGAGCTCGCTCTCAAGCAGATTTGCCGGGATCGCGCCGCAGTTAACAGCCACGAACTGCCGCGCTGCCCTGCTGCTCGCGTTGTGTATAGCCTGCGCGAACATCTCCTTGCCCGTACCGTTCTCACCCGTTACTAAGACCGACGAATCCGACTTCGCCATGCGCACAGCCACATCCTTCGCGCGCTTCATGATCTCACTTTCGCCCACGATCTCATCGAACGTATACTTCGCCCTGTAGCCGCGGTCGAGAAGATCCGCCTTCAGCTTGTGATGCCGCTTTTCCTCTTCGCGGTACCTCTTCACCACAGCCACCGCGCCGTAGTATTTCCCCGCGTTCGTCTTCGGCTCCACCGAAACGATCAGATCCTCATCCTTGTAACGGCAGACATATTCCTCCACCGAGCGATGCTTCTCGAGCGCCTCACTGAAATAGATGAA
>CALDNM010000153.1 GCA_937915045.1 uncultured Clostridia bacterium | reverse complement strand
GGTACCCTTTCCAGATACGAGGCTTTTGACAGCGGCGGCAATATTCATCAGGACACAATCCCCAAATTTAAAACCGTAAAGCTCATTTATCACAACAAAACTGTCGATGTCTCCGCGCACGAAAACATATTGTGTTTCTTTGTCCTTCATCAAAAGCTCGTGGGTATGTTTATAGAATGCAGCCTCGTTATAAAGGCCTGTGAGCGTATCAAGCTGCAATCGATCCGTTTCAGATAATTCCTCAGCTCTTTTTCTCATGATGCTTACGATCCATCCTTTCCGTACTATAAGAGTCTTCCCTTTAATGATATATTATGCGGAATATTTAAACCATTGTACCATACAGAAAATGTAAATGAAAGATTTAAATTGAATTTAATATAATTTTCGGAATTTATGTCATATCTTCACGATTATCGCTATTTTACGATTTTATTAAGCTCGACAAATTCCGGAGCGCTGCCCTTTTCTACCATTTCAAATAATGCCATCTCGCATGTCGTCATAGTTATACCGGCACCGATCATCCTGCGCTCAGCTTCTTTCCTGTCGCTTTTATAACGCGATCCTATGCAGTCTGTCGCGACATATACATCATATCCACGGGCCTTTAACGACAGCGCTGTGAGCATAAGACATATATGCGCCTGTATCCCTATCATTATGACAGTTTTCTTCCCCGACGCCTGGATCTGAGCCATAAATTCCGGCTGCTGCGTCGCGTCGAAAAGATCCTTGTCTACCGGAGTGTATTCTCCTATCGCGTCTGCTATCGGCTTCACCGTGCCCCCAAGTGCCTTAGTATTCTCCTGCGCTACTATGATCGGAAGTCCAAGCGCCTTCGCTCCTTTTACACACTTGACGCAGTTTTCCACGAGTTCATCATGATGACGCATGATCGGTATCATTTTCTCCTGGCAGTCGATGACAGCGAGGACAGCGTCGCTTCTGTCTATAGTAAGTTTCTTTCCCATTTCGTTCCTCCTCCGGCTGTGCCGCGTATATCAGATTTCACATACTGTATATTGTAACATAAAAAAGACCCGCTTAGTCCTGCATTTGCGTGACTTTACGGATCTTTGATGTGGTGACCCCTCCGGGAATTGAACCCGGGTTATCGCCGTGAAAGGGCGGTGTCTTAACCTCTTGACCAAGGGGCCAAAAAAAACCAGCAGCGTCCTACTTTCCCGGGCCGTCGCCAGCCAAGTATTATCAGCGCTAAAGAGCTTAACTTCTGTGTTCGGGATGGGAACAGGTGTAGCCTCTTTGCTATTGCCACTGGATTTTTTTGAGTGCTTTCGCACTAAGGATTCAATTGTATTGTACCCTCAAAACTGAACATCCACGTGTAATGTGAAATTACTCTTCCTTAAACC
>CALDNM010000152.1 GCA_937915045.1 uncultured Clostridia bacterium | reverse complement strand
AGCGGCGCCGAGCCGGTGACGATCAGAAAGATCGCCGACAAGGCGGGATACAACGTCTCGACAGTCTATAACTATTTCCGTGACCAGGAACACCTGATGGTTTTCGCGTCGGTCAAGTACCTGTCAGAATACGCGAAAGATCTGAACGAACATCTGCGCAAGGCGGGCAGTACTCTCGAACAGTACCGGACCGTATACGACGTTTTCCTCGATCACGCTTTCAAACAGCCGAAAGTTTTCTATAATATATTCTTCGGGACATACAGAGATTCACTTGGTGACATCATCGGCGAGTACGCGGAGATATTCCCTGACTTCCTCAGCGGTTACGATGATACCGTTGTGAAAATGATGTACGAAGGCAATATCTACCTGCGCGATAAGGGCATCACAAACAAACTCATAGAAGAGAAAGTCCTGACCGAAAAATCGCGCGATCACCTTACAGACCTGCTCACCCGCGTGTTCCAGAGCCTGCTTACGGATTTCATTTCGTCGGGCCGCGACTACACACCGGAGGGGCAGAAGGAAAAATTCTTTTCTCACTTCGATTATCTGATCGAAACAGGAAGCCCAAAATCAAAATAGCAGCCAACGAAAAAGCGGGCATCGCTGCCCGCTTTTCCTGATATTGAGTTCCGGCCTGCTTTCAGGCCTGGTAAATTTCTATCTGTTGTTCTCGTACATATGACCGCCGTGGCCATCGTAGTAGAAGTAATTATATCCATAGATCTTATTGTTGTCGACAGTCTCATTATATCTGTACTGTATCATCTCAGATACCGTCACGAACTGATATCCCTTAGCTTCGAGTTTAGGCACGAGCTCATTGACCGCTCTCACCGTCGATGGATAAAGCGAATGCATCAGGACGACCTTGCCGTCCAGATTCCCGGCCTTCATCACATTGGCTACAGTCTTGGCCGTGTTCCTGTTCGACCAGTCGAGAGAATCGACCGACCAGAGTATCGAAGGAAGCCCTACGATAGCTTCTGTCTTCTTGTCTATCTCGCCGCCCGGCGGTCTGAAAACAGTTGGATCCTGCCCGCACGCTTTCTTGATAGCGGCGCAGCCCTTCTCCACTTCCTGCTTTGCTTTCGACTTGCTGATCGTATCCATGAAATATGGGTGATCGTACGAATGACATCCGACCTCGCATCCAACAGAAAGCTCACGCTTGAGTATCTTCGAAGCGCCTTTCAGGTTGTCGACATTCTGGCCGAGTTCGAAGAACGTACCGACCGCGTCATACTTTTCAAATACGTCAAGCAGGTCGTTCGTATATTCCGACGGGCCGTCATCGAATGTGAACGCCACCATCTTCTTCTTTGGATCGATGACTCTCTTACCAATATCATCCCTCAGCACCTTGCTCAGATCGTCATAGCTGACGCTGCACGAAGCGATGCCATTATCTTCTGTATCATATTTTATCAGTGAAGCCTGATCGAAATAGAAAGTGATGCCGCTCTTCGTGAGAACGAAATTACTGAACGCTCCCGACGTCTTGCTGACCTTATCTTTCCATCCGTCCTTGAGTTTATCTCCATAAGCCTTATCAAGCTTCTTCTGAACGAGCGGAGCTACAGTATCTCCATATCCGCCCTTGAAGACTCCCGCAGCGCCTATCGACACTCCCGATTTTGTCGAGAAGTTGTACGTATGCACGACACCGCTCTTGACCGACATGTCCTTGCTTCCGTCCTTGTTCTGCTCGATGACCGATGTCATCGCCACACTCTGCACCTTGTACGGTGTCTTGTGCGAACTGTATCCTATGAGCAGACACGCCTTCTCTTTCTCGTCGGTATTCAGCCCGCTGTAATCCGTATCGAACGCTGCCTTTTCCGTTTTCACTTCCATCGATATCGTTCTGTTCGACACATCCATATCGAGCTTCGGCGTCTCGGCTGCCGTCGAAAGCGGCTCGCCGTATTTGATCGAGTCCTGCTTGTCTCCTACCGACTGCTTATCCCCGACATCGCCGAAATAGCTGCCCGCGTATTTCTGGAACGATGACTCGCTGTCATATGAATTTGATGAAAGCATATGTACAGCGACTGCCGCGCCCGCTATGATCACGACTAAAATCGCCAAAAAAATGATCAGTTTTTTGGCATTTATCCTATAGTGTTTGTTTCCTCTCCTCGACATTTCCATTCCTCTTCCGGCACGATCCCTACACATCGCACACTTGGTGTTATTATACCACAAAACCGCCCCGTTAAAAGCCGGGTTACCGTATTGTCACGATACAGTAATGGCTGACGAAGCGGCCCAATGTGAGTCGTATATTCGATTTTAGCTGAAGTGCGCCTTCAGTTCCTTTCCTTTTCCCTCGAACGCGTCATATATGACCTTGATCGCGTGCTCGAAGTCCTTGTTGTTCACGCCGATGATGATATTCATCTCTGAGCTTCCCTGATCTATCATCCTTATATTTATATGCTCTTCCGCGAGAGCCGTGAACAGCTTTGCCGAAACGCCCGGCCTGAACGACATCCCGATCCCTACGGTCGCGATCAGCGCGATATCATCGAAAACATCTACGCTGTCAGGCTGCAGTCTTCGCTCGATCTCATCGAGCACATCGTCGAGCTTGTCATCTATGTTGTTGCTCGCGACTACCACAGATACAGTATCTATACCTGTCGGCATGTGCTCTATCTCGATCTTCAGATCTTCGAGGATGGCGGACAGCCTTCTCAGGAATCCGATCTCGTCATTCAGAAGATCCTTGTATATCGTGATGACCTTGAAGTTTTTATGCCCCGCGATACCCGTTATGACACGGTTCTTTGATTCTTCGCTCGGCTGATCCGTGATCATAGTGCCTGGGTCTTCAGGGCAGTTCGTATTCCTTATATTGATAGGGATCTTTGCTCCCTTGACCGGGAATACCGCCGATTCGTGAAGGACGCTCGCGCCCATGTACGACAGCTCTCTCAGCTCTTTGTACGTGATAGTGTGTATCGGCTTCGCGTTTTCCACTATGCGCGGATCCGCCTGAAGGAAGCCGCTGACATCGGTCCAGTTCTCGTATACACTCGCCGATACAGCGCGCGCTACGAGCGACCCCGTCACATCGCTGCCGCCTCTCGAGAAAGTCTTGACCTTCCCGTCCGGCCTGGATCCGAAAAATCCAGGGATCACAGCGTACTTATGTTTCGCGAGCTCCGCTGAAAGAGCCGCGTTCGTTTCCTTGTTCTGGAACTTTCCGTGCTCGCTGAATTTGATAACTTCAGCGCTGTCTACAAAATCGAATCCGAGATACTCCGCGATTATCTTCGCGTTGAGATATTCTCCGCGGCTCGCTACATAGTCCGCCGACACACCCGACTGGAGATGATCCAGTATGATGTCGAACTCTTTCTGAAGATCGATCTTGAGCCCGAGATTGAGTTTTATCGCGGTGAAACGGTCACAAACTACCTGGAACAGCTGATCTATCGGGAGATTCTGACTCATCTGCTCTCTGCAGCTGTAGAGAAGATCCGTTATTTTGTTGTCTCCGTCGAAACGCTTCCCCGGCGCAGAGACGATGACATAACGTCTTTCCGGATCGGCTTTGATGATATCACCGATCTTCGTGATCTGGATACCGTCGGCGACCGAACTGCCGCCAAATTTTACTACTTTGATTCCCATGATGTTCTTACCTTGATGATTACCTTTCATGCTGATATACAAAAGGGCGCGCGGTCTCGACTACACCGCGCACCTTCTTAGACTTGCTATCTATTTTAATCGTATTCTAAATATTTCGCAAGTATTTTTTAGAGTTCTTTTTTGAGTTCATCCACCTTGTCGAGATGCTCCCACGGAAGATCTATATCGGTACGGCCAAAGTGTCCGTAAGCCGCGGTCTGTCTGTAAATAGGGCGCCTCAGATCGAGATCGTGGATGATCGCTCCCGGGCGAAGGTCGAAATGCTTTTCGACGATCTCCGCTATCTTATCATCATCAAGCTTTCCTGTCCCGAAAGTGGCGACCATGATGCTGACAGGTCTGGCTACTCCGATCGCGTAAGCAAACTGGACTTCCGCTTTATCAGCGAGCCCCGCCGCTACTATATTCTTCGCCACCCAGCGAGCCGCGTACGTAGCTGAACGGTCTACCTTTGTAGGGTCCTTCCCGCTGAAGCAGCCGCCGCCATGTCTCGCGTAACCGCCGTATGTATCTACTATTATCTTTCTTCCGGTAAGTCCGGAATCTCCGTGCGGTCCGCCGATGACGAATCTGCCCGATGGATTTATGAAATACTTCGTCGCGTCGTCAATGAGTTCAGCCGGAACGACAGGTTTGATCACATACTCTTTGATATCTTTTTCGATCTGATCGAGAGTCGCTTCAGGATCGTGCTGTGTGGAAACCAGGATAGTGTCGATCCTCTTCACTTCGTTTCCGTCATACTCTACAGTGACCTGTGTCTTGCCGTCCGGACGCAGATACCCGATCGTACCGTCCTTGCGGACTTCAGTGAGCCTGCGCGCGAGTTTATGCGCGAGACTTATCGGCATCGGCATATACTCAGGTGTCTCATTGCAGGCGTATCCAAACATTAGCCCCTGGTCTCCTGCTCCGAGCTTGTCATAAGCTGAATCGTCCGAGGCGATCTTCGCGGTCTTGCCCGCCTCGCCATCCTGGATGCCTTCGCTGATATCCTGCGACTGCTCATCGATCGCGGTGAATATAGCGCAGGTGTTTCCGTCATATCCATAATCGCTCCTGTCATATCCTATATCGAGGATGACACTTCTAGCGATCTTAGGTATATCGATATAGCCGTTCGTAGTCATCTCTCCCATGACCATCGCGTACCCTGTGTTGACAGTAGTCTCGCAGGCTACTCTGCTGTAAGGGTCCTGTCTGAACGCCTCATCGAGGATCGCGTCCGATATCTGATCGCATATCTTATCAGGATGACCTTCCGTCACAGATTCAGATGTGAATAATTTTTTCATTTTGGATATCTCCTTTCATCCATTCGTTCGCGCTGCCGCGCGGTATGTGCCGGGACCCGGGAGAATGAAAAACTCTTCTCGCGAAGAGAAGAGCAAATTTACTGCAGCATCTCCTCATCTTTCATGATGACGCTGGTCATCATGTAGGAATTGGCACCTTTGAAATCACCACGCGTGCTTTCGCGCCGCGATTGATTCATTCAGGTTGCCGGGCTTCACAGGGCCTAATCCCTCAGCCGCTCTTAATAAGGATCCCTTATATTTATTGTATTCTTTGTGCTATTATAACGGCGTGTACCCGCCGCGTCAACCGGAGTTTGTTATACAGATGTTCGATTTTGTTGTAACAGCGCAAGCGCTTTCTCAGTCATCCCTTATAGCCTCGAGAAAATCCTCGAACCTCTCAAAATCCGAATTGACATACTCATAGAGCACCGGTTCCTTGAACTCGAACTTCTCCGTCGGGATCAGATATTCTCCGAGCGAACTCTTCATGATCATCCTTTCCATGCGCTGTATCGATCGGATAGAATAAGCGGCAGCGATGAACTGCCCCATGTCCGTCACAAAATACATGCCGAATACGTCATCGCTCAGCATGAATACACGCCTTCCGACGTGGTCATTGTTTTCATTGAACGCGAGATACAGCTTGCCGTGTTCGTGATCCGTCTCCATAGTGTTGAACTCGAGTTCGAGCTTGACGTTGTCTACGCTTTCCGGATCAGCCACCACTTCATATACAGTGATGAACTCCGATCTGGCGAGCATCATCGCCGCCTCGCTGGAGCTCACTCTGAATCCCGAAGTCCTCTCATAGCGAACGACCCTCATGCTCTCGACTTTGATCTTCGATACGATGATACGATATTCCGTCTCCGTCTCGACGAGGCTCTGGCACATGAAGTAACTGTCCTTCTCATCGATAGTGTTCTTTCCTAATGTGGCAGGTCCGACATTTGGATAAAGGTCGAGTACCATATCCTCGTTCGGTCCGATCACTGTCCTTGGCCCGGGGATGAGTCCCTCTTCTCCTGTCAGATATCTGGCTCCGAAAAAGTCGCGCGCGAAACACCTCATGAGGAAGTAATTCACAAGCTGATATTCTCCGGTTATCTCTGTGCATTCCTTCGCGAAAAGGACCGCCTGATCCTTATGCATATCCGACGGTGTAAAAGGATTAGTCGAACCATCTCCGTCAGTCCGTATCATCTTAGCGTGATCAGGATCCTGCATGAGAGCGATCTCTCCATCCGCCCCATCATCCGCGGCCGGCATATCTTCTTCCGCGAGCATAAACTCATACTCGCGCTGCCCGCCGGGCATCTTTATATGATGCTTCGCGTTGAACTCCGCGTACTCGCGCAGCAGCATCCTCGCTTCTCCTTCGGTGACCGGGATCTTGCTCCCGCCGAGGCAGTCGATCATGCTCCGTTCTATCAGCTCGATCGATGAACGTTCATTGACCCAAAGGCTCTTGTATGTTTCAAAACCATATTCTTCAACATCAAAATAAAAGAACTGATGAAGATCGACAGCGTCATTGCTCCCCACTACGTTCCAGTGCACATGCATGCCAAGAGCGCCCATGAGCCTGGTATCTGTGATATACGCTGACGCGAACTTCTTTTCACAGAGTTCTTTAGGCTTGATGCCTCCTTCTATTATTTTAAGCTCCGTATTTTGTTTCATTCCTATGGTTCCTTATACATCCTCTCGTTCAATGATCGTGTATATGATATTCTAATATAGTTCACGGGTTTGTGCAAGGAAAGGGCATCCTTTCCTGACGCGTGAGTTTCATGTGAATACCCTCAAGGCACAAAAAATTGTATTTTTTTATTTTTTTGAGTTTAGCTCTTGACATGTCGAAATTAAAATGCTCCGTCTAATATCCTGGTTTTTTCGGTTTTACGTAAACCAGTGTTCGCGTCTATTGTGACAATTCATTCACAGCCCTCAAGACGTTGGTTTTTGCGCATCTAATGACCTTATACACAGTTTGACAAAAATCGTATACAATTTTGTACACCGCCCCCTGTGGAAAAATAATTGTAAAACAATTCCCTTTTTTCAAGGCTTAACGGCGTTTTTACTATTTTTTTCCTATAATTGTTCACAGGGTCAGATAATAATATTTCCACGTTGTTCTTTTTTATCGTCTATTATCGCCGCGAATTGATAAAGCGTGCGTTTTCGCGTTCTGAAGGCATGTTCGCGAACATCATTATTCTAATTGGAATTATTGAACAATAGATTTAAAATGCCCAGTTTTAGACGTTTCAGGGTTTCGTCTCGCGAAATCCCGCCTCTTATCATTCATTGTCATATTATATGTGTACCGGCTGGCCGTTATTTTGGTATAATGATATCACAAACAGCAAATTTACAAAAGCTGCCTTAGCAGCGGAGGTACCCATGACTGAGAAATTATACGAAAAAAATGTATAT
>CALDNM010000151.1 GCA_937915045.1 uncultured Clostridia bacterium | reverse complement strand
TGGGTTTGCGGGGTCGGGCAGCTGGGATCAGGTGAAAATGACCTGATCTGCCTCTAAAAAACTCATTTGAAAGAGTGTCAAACCCGCAACCCCGCAAGTTTCAATGTAGAATTTTCATATTTGCCAATTGTTCCATTGCAAACCAGAACCGCAGTATGATTTTAAACCGAAAGTAAATGATGTTCGCTTTCGGCCGCACGATATCTGAAGCGGAAGCGTTCATTATGAAAGGGCAGACACAATAAATAAGGAGCTTCGGGTTGGGATGAAGCTCCTTTGTTTTATAACCATTTAGTGACCGCAGATCCTCTATAAAAGAAGATCGGGTCCGTATGGCTGTATATTGGTACACCAACGGGGGTTCGAACCCCGGACACCCTGATTAAGAGTCAGGTGCTCTGCCAGCTGAGCTATTGGTGCTTATCACTGCGTCGTTTAAACGCAAGTAATACTTTATCATCACGGGGGGCCGTTGTCAACCACAAAATAAGCGTTTTTGGGAGTTTGGTGAAATGCCGCGGCATTACTGCGGCAGCGTCCTCGCCGGCATGATCGGGCTGTCGGAAACGCGACGCGGGCACGTTGAAAAGCGTTGCTTTTGCGTTGCATAAGTACACCGAGTAATGTATAATAATATGAAGTCTATTCATTATCAAAAGGGGAGCGCCCCGGAGAGGAAAATTCGCTTTATGCATCATATGGCGCACATTTTCACAGATCCTGTTTTTATAGCGGCAGCGGTGACGGTGCTCGTTGTTTTCGTGTTTATTGGACTGATAGTGTATGGACATAAGGCGAACGTGCAGACGCGCGCGCTGAAAAGTATAGATCAGCATATCGTTGAAGGCGGGATGCCTGCTGGCGGAAATGATGGTGAAGAGCCCGCGGGCGCTGAGCCGGCCGTGACTGCGGATGCGGAGATGTCGGCTGAGGAAGCCGGGAACGCTGAGGACGCGGCGTGTTCGTTCGAGGAAAGAGCGAGGATAGCGGCGGACAGGATGCGCGCTCAGGAAGAGCTTGAAGAAGAGAAGAAACGCGAGGAGTACGAACGCAGATACAGCGTCGGAAAGAGCGGGAAAAAATACACAAGAGAAGAACTCGAAGAAATAATAAAAAACTGATAAGGGGCAGTGAGGATGTATTGCAGAAATTGCGGACATGAAGTGAACGAGAACGATAAGTTCTGCGCGAACTGCGGAGCCATGATAGTCAAAGACGAAGAGGCTGTCGCAATATCAAAAGAAAACGAGACAGATAATAAGCCTGCGAAAAAGGAGCAGGCTGCTGTTTTTGGCTGGAATACAGATACGACTTTCGGCAGGGAGCCAAAGAAGCATAGCGCAGGACAGAGTGTGAACTTCGACTGGAAGACGGACACCGGGGAATTCAGAAAGAGACCGATGGGCGATGAAGTCGCGTTTGCGCCTGAACCGGATAAGCCGAAAGAGGAGTTCCGCGGATTCAAGACCGAAGAAACTTTGAAGCGTGAGCAGGAGACTGCCGCGAAAGAAGAAAAGAAAGCGGCGGATGCCGCGGCTGCTGAAGCTGCCGCGCTTGCTGAGCAGCGGAAGGCTGCTGAAGATATAGCGGCGGAAGAACGGGCGGCTGCAGAGAAAAGAGCTGCTGCTGCAGCTGAGGAAGAGAAGGCGAGAAACGCCGCTGAAGAAGCGGAGATGAAACGCAGGCTCGAGCTTGAGGCAAAGGCAAAGATAGAAGCTGAGAGAAAGGCCGCTGAAGAGGCGGAGAGGGCTGCGGCGGAGAGACAAGAAGCCGCGGCGGAAGCAAGAAAGAAAGCTGCTGAAGAAGCAAGAGCTGCTGAAGAAGCGAAAAAAGCTGAAGAGGCAAGAGCAGCTGAAGAAGCGAAAAAGGCTGAAGAGGCAAGAGCTGCCGAGGAAGCCGGATCAAAAGACTCTATGATGATCCACGGGATACCCGTAGAGAAAAGAGACGATGACATCAAGGGCGAAGATCTTGAAAAAGCGATCTTCGGTGATATAGAAGAAAGCAAAAAGGCTGACGGAAACATAGACAAGTTCTATACGTTCAATCAGAAGAACGAAGAGTTCCAGAAATTGCTCGATCGCGAATATGAAAAGTTCAGTAATGGCAGGACGGTCATAGATGACGACGAGTTCGCGAAGAGCGCGGCCGCGTATACGGCAGAGACGGAAGAAGCAAAGCCTGAAGTCGATGACGGCATGGAAAAAGTGACCGGGCAGGCAGCGGAGATGGCAAAGGCCAGAGAAGTGTTCTTTGCTGATGACATGGATGATGAGCTCGGGATCTCTGA
>CALDNM010000150.1 GCA_937915045.1 uncultured Clostridia bacterium | reverse complement strand
GCACGACAGCACGCCGGTGTAAACTATCTGAGGCCAGCATGACATGATCGCCGCCATGTGAGGCGTCTCGAAAATGAACATGCACGGCACTGATATTATACCACATATCAGGAACTGCATACACGACAGCAGCACCGGGTTGAGCTTCAGCGAGTAATAGTCGATCGCCTGTATCTGCGCCGCGAACGCGAACGCTCCAATGAAGGTGACGATGTCCCCGATCCCGATCGATGTCCGTCCATTCACGCAAAGGAGGTAGAGCCCGCCGATACCGAGCACCACGCACACCCACAAAATATTCCGCGGCCGTTTGCGCATGAATATCCCGTATATCGGCACGATGATTATGTACAGTGCAGTAATGAAGCCCGACTTTCCGGCAGTTGTGTAGACGAGCCCGATCTGCTGGAGCGTTGTCCCGACAAATATAGTAATGCCGCAGATGAGCGCCGCGTGGATCATGAGGCGCGTCTGCCTTCTCTTCTCGTCAGGCAGGAGCTGTCCGCCGGGTCCGTGACCGGGCGATGCTTTTCTTCCTAGCTTCAGGAACGGCACGAGTACGGCCGATCCGATGAGCATTCTTATACAGTTGAAGGTAAAAGGTTCTATATGATCCATGCCGGATTTTTGCGTTACGAATGCGGAGCCCCATATCATCGCCGTCAGGATGAGCAGGAGGTCTCCGCGTGTTTTTTTGTTCATTGTCCCTCTCTTTGCCGTGTAGATATAGAAAAATAATAGCATATCACGCTCGATTTGTACAGAAAACCGATCGCTAATATGTTTGCAGAATGAACGTTTTGTGATAAAATCTACACTATATAAAAAAATGAAAGTGAAGGTAGTTTTATGGCAAATCTCTGGAGCGGAAGATTCGAAAAAGGAATGGATGAGATCGTCGAAAAGTTCAACGCGTCGATCGATTTCGACAAAAGACTTTACAGCTGCGATATAGAAGGAAGCATCGCTCACGCGAAAATGCTCGCCGCGCAGAAGATCATAAAGGCTAAGGAGCGCAACGCGATCATCCGGGGCCTTAAGAAAATAAAGAAGGAAATGGAAAGCGGGGATTTCGAATTCTCGACAAAAAATGAGGATATCCATATGACGGTCGAGGCCGCGCTGATCGAAGAGCTAGGCGAGACCGGGAAGAAGCTCCACACCGCGAGGAGCAGGAACGACCAGGTCCAGGTGGATATGAAGCTCTACACGAGGGAGGAGCTCGTCTTTCTCGAGCATGTCCTTTTGGATAAAGCGAATGAGTATGCCGATGAGATCACTATAGGTTTCACGCACGCTCAGCACGCGCAGCCGATCACGATCGGCTTCCATATGATGGCTTATTTCCAGATGTTCAGACGCGACATCGAGAGACTCGACGACTGCTATGAACGCATGGATCTCTGCGCGCACGCTCCGAGCGGGTACTACGATGCCGATCGACCGCAAAAAGACGGCGGCGGATCTTGGCTTCAGGGCACCTACTGAAAACGCTATGGATTCGGTCAGTGACCGCGACTACATCCTTGAGTTCCTGAGCGACGCGTCGATATCGATGATGCATATCAGCAGGTTCGCTGAGGAATTTGTATGGTGGAACACTTCGGAGTTCAGCTATATCGCGATCGACGATAGTTTCTGTACGGGCAGCAGCATCATGCCGCAGAAGAAGAACCCGGATATGGCGGAGCTTCTTCGCGGAAAGGTCGGCCGCGTCTACGGCGATCTGGTCCAGATGTTGACGGTGATGAAGGGCACGCCTCTCGCTTACAATAAAGATTTCCAGGAGGACAAGGAGGGCGTATTCGACACGATGGATACGTGGAAGAATTCTCTGAGGATCCTGGCTAAGATGATAGAGAAGACTGAGTTCC
>CALDNM010000149.1 GCA_937915045.1 uncultured Clostridia bacterium | reverse complement strand
GTAAACAAAGAACCAGGCAAGGATCCATACTGGATTTTAGCCTGGTTTTAACTTTGAGTGTCAAAATCTCTGGAAGTTAAGATTTGATCCAGATGGCCGACGAAAACATATTGACAGTTATCTATATGAGTGCTACTATATCATATAGATAATCATCTATATGATTCTGAAGGGAGTACGATCATGAAGACCGAAGAAATAACAGGGATATGCAAAGCGCTCGGAGAAGAGAACAGGCTGAAGATGGTGCAGATGCTCACAGGCGGAGAGAAATGCGCCTGCGATCTTCTTGAAGCTTTTGATATCACGCAGCCAACATTGTCACACCATATGAAAATATTATGCGATTGCGGACTTGTCAGATGCAGAAAAGACGGGAAATGGAATCACTATTCCTTAGACTGCGACAGATTCAGGGCCTTCAAAGATTATATAAATGAGATAGTGTGCTGCAGATGATATGGGCCTTTATACAAAACCAGATACTGGGCATGAAGTGGCTCAATACGCTCATCGGCAGAATACTGAGCTCGGCAGGTATAGATATCGGCGGAAGGTGGGGAGGCAGCATACAATTCTTTTTGTATGATGTTATCAAGATAACTTTCCTGCTATGTTTCCTCATTTTTCTCATTTCATATATCCAGAGCTATTTTTTGCCGGAGAAAAGCAAGAAGATAATGGGCAGATTCAACGGTATCGGCGCAAACGCGACAGGAGCGCTTCTGGGAACTGTGACACCATTTTGTTCCTGCTCATCCATCCCGATTTTCATGGGATTCACCAGCGCGGGTCTGCCGCTCGGAGTAACTTTTTCTTTCCTCATATCGTCACCGATGGTGGATCTTGGAAGTCTGGTGCTCCTTATGAGCATATTCGGAACGAAGATCGCCCTCGCTTATGTGGCCCTGGGATTGATCATAGCAATAATCGGCGGGACTTTCATAGAGCGCATGCATATGGATAATTATGTTGCGGATTTTGTGAAAAATGCCGGCATAGTCGATGTGGACGCGCCAGTCATTACTCAGAAGGATCGCGCGATCTACGCAAAAGATCAGGTGGTGTCAACATTCAAAAAAGTCTTCCCGTACATTCTGATCGGAGTAGGGATCGGCGCTGTGATACACAACTGGATACCGGAAAGCTTTGTGGAAAGAGTTCTCGGAAGCGGCAATCCTTTCGGCGTGGTCATGGCGACCCTCATAGGCATCCCGATGTACGCGGATATATTCGGCAGCATCCCTATAGCGGAAGCGCTTTTGTATAAAGGAGCTCAACTCGGGACCGTTTTGTCGTTTATGATGGCAGTAACGACATTGAGTCTTCCATCCATGGTCATGCTGAGCAAAGCGGTGAAGCCGAAGCTTCTTGCGTTGTTCATAGTGATATGCACCGTCGGGATAATCGCGGTCGGATACTTATTCAATATATTTCAGTATTTGTTTATATAATAAAACGGAGGTAAATATAATGTCTTTATTCAAGGAAAAAGAGAAGAAAGAATCATGCTGCTGCGAAGGAGCAAGGATCAAGATCCTTGGCAGTGGCTGCGCAAACTGTAAAGCGCTCGAGAAAGGAACGCGGGATGCGCTTTTGGAGCTTGGCAAAGATATGCAGATAGATCATGTGACTGATTTCGCGCAGATAGCGGCATACGGCGTGATGACTACGCCGGCACTCGTGATCGATGATAAGGTCGTTTCATATGGAAGGGTCCTGAAGAAAGACGAAGTAAAAGAGATCCTAAATAAAGTGCTATAATGAATTGGGT
>CALDNM010000148.1 GCA_937915045.1 uncultured Clostridia bacterium | reverse complement strand
TTCTCGCTTTTTTATTTTGATTTTATCTAAAATACAAGATAAGCGACAGGCCACGTGGACTGCCGCTTATCTCATTTTTGTGTGTAAGCATTTCTGCTAATTGAGAGGATGAGATATTTATTTAGAATGGCCGAAGCCAGTTCTATCAAAACTGTTATTCTTTCTATCTGATGACATCATACTAACAGAGTTTTCTTAAATCTTGCTGAAAAACAGTATCAGCACATCTGGAGGTATGATAAGAGATATACCATTTGCTCTTTTTTAACATCGTTCGGCGAATTTTTCGCGATCGTTCCAAGTCGTTCCCATAAATTCTGTGTACTTCCTGCCGGGTTTTCTTTTTTTAATGTTACTTCTTTTTTCATCATTGTCTGACCCATGCTGTTTCCTCCTTACTTGTTTCCCTTTTGACAGTTATTACGATAGACCATGAACCTTAAACAAGTCTTAAAGTGCCCGGGCCGTGACGTTTCAGTTATTTTTAAGTCATTCTCCTTATTATATAGTGTATAATAAATGCAAGAAACGGAGGCTTCTCTATGAGAGTACTGATTGTGGAAGATGAGGTCAGGCTCGCCGACGCACTGGCGCAGATCCTGTCCGAAGAAAAATACATGACCGACGTCGTGAACGACGGACTTGACGGTCTTGATTATGCCAAAGCCGGCATATACGATGTGATCGTTCTCGATGTGATGCTGCCCGGGATGAACGGGTTTGATATCGCGAAAGAACTGCGAAGTGAAAAAGATCAGACACCTATAATAATGCTGACCGCCAGAAGTGAGGTCATAGATAAAGTGAAGGGGCTGGACTGCGGCGCGGATGATTACATGACGAAACCGTTCGCTCCCGAAGAGCTTCTCGCGCGCGTGCGCGCTCTCACTAGGCGTCATGGCGAAGTGCTTATGGACGAACAGTCTTTCGAGGACCTTTCGCTCAATCTGTCGACGTGCGACCTTTCATGCGGATCGAAATCGATCCATCTCAATTTCAAGGAGTTCGAAATACTGAAGCTTCTGATGTCGAGCCAGAGTACAGCAGTTACAAAAGAAGATATAATCATAAAAGTGTGGGGATACGACAGTGACGCGACAGACAACAACGTCGAAGCGTACATATCATTCCTCCGCAAAAAATTCCAGTATCTCGAATCAAAGGTAGGCATTACTGCCCTCAGAAAAGTGGGATACAGACTGGAGGTCCAGGACAAGTGATCCTGATTTGATATGCTACAGAAACTACAGCACAGATTCATACTAATAAATATGGTGCTCGTCGGAGTCGTTATCGTCTCCGTCATCTTTGGCATATGCATAAATACTTACCGCGACGCGATCAACGACATATCGGCCGCTCTCACTCAGTCTATGAAGGCATATGAAAACGGTGATATGTCCCGTCCGAACATCGGCGGCGGCGGAAACGCCCACAAGAACAACAACGACAAGCTCGGATCCGTGGCCACAGTAACTGTTGTCTGCGATGACAGCGGCAAGGTCTCTTCTGTATATCAGAAATATGGCTCTATAAACGACGAGAATCTCGCGACAGCGGTCAGCGCTGCTCTCGGCGCCGACAATAATACGGGACGCGTGAAATCACTCAACCTCGCGTATTACAAAGCCAGCAGCGGAAACGATAATGTCATCGTCTTCGCGGACACCTACACGGTCATCATGGCCGCGAAAGCGCAGAACACTTCGTCGGTCCTCATGGGCGGCGCGGCTCTGTTCATCCTGCTTCTCATCAGCATACTGCTGTCGAAGATAGTTCTCAGACCTGTTGAAAAAGCATGGGTACAGCAGCAGCAGTTCGTTGCTGACGCGTCGCACGAACTAAAGACTCCGCTTACTGTCATTCTCGCGAACAACGACATACTGATGTCGCCCGGTCATGTGAACGACACAGTCACAGGTCAGAAGCAATGGATCGAAAGCACGCAGGCAGAAGCAAACCACATGAAAAAGCTGGTCGACAACCTGCTCTTCCTTGCCCGCTCAGACGCGGCCGACGCGGCGAACCAGAAGATCATCTGCTCCGATGTTTCATGGTCCGATACAATAATGGATATATATCTTCAGTTCGAACCTGTAGCGTTTGAAAAAGGCGTTCTGATAGACGCGGACATCGAACGTGACACGAAGGTGAACGGCGACCCTACTCAGCTGAAGCAGCTTGCTCATATACTTATAGACAATGCGATAAAATACGCTGGGGACGGCGGGCGGATCTTCGTGAAAGTCGCTTCGAAGGGATCTGTTGTGGATTTCTCCGTGAACAATACCGGCGAGCCGATACCTAAAGAAGATATCGGACATATCTTTGAGCGTTTCTACCGCGCGGATAAAGCCAGAACGCAGGAAGGCGGATACGGGCTTGGCCTCGCGATAGCGAAAAGCATCGTCGAAAAACACGGCGGTGTCATAACTTGCAAAAGCACTGAAAGTGAAGGGACTACATTCACGGCGACACTTCCTCTGGCTTCCGGCGCGAGCAAGAGCAGATTCAAACGCGGCCAGAAGGTCAAGGCGGTCAAACCGCAGGCCGGGCCAGGGACAGTCTCATCGGCGGACTCTTCAGCATTCTCATCATCGCGTATCGACAGCGGCCCTCCGGAAGGCGTACTCGATGCTGATTATGAGATCAAAGAAGCGTCTTCTGAACCTTCAATTATCCCGCCTTCGATACCGCCTCTTTCAAACAGCGACACCAAAGCTGATACTGATGAAAATGGATCTCTGTGATCCGGATCATAAAAATACCCTCCTTACTGGTTGTCCAGTAAAGAGGGTACATATCTTCCTGAAGGATCCATCACCTTTCTATCATTCTTCTCTCCCAAATCAGTATTTGACGTAGATTTAATTGATGCTCCCTTGCTAGGCTCTTTGCAAATAGAAAAGTAGTCCTACACTTCAAGTTTTGGGACTATCTCATCGGCCGCATAACTATATTTCTATTCATATTTACCTGATGAGAGCGTTGCTGCATCGCTGATTTTCTTTACGACAATAGCTTTTCCCCCATTTGGCACATAATAATATTTTTTATAAGAATATAGTAATGTGCCTTTGATTTTATTGTTAATATAAAATGTCAAAATGTTTTCGTCTGTGACTTTACAACTTCCATTTTGTGAAATCACATTTTCGGTATCAAATCGACGGTAAACATTTGGCGTATCCTTTCCGGATTTATTATATATGCTCAAATATTCATCATCCAAAGTTTTGCTGCTGTTTTCTATATGATATGTTCCACAAAATTCTGTTTTCGATATCGTTAAATGCTCCGAAAATGTGGAATATGTAACATACCACGTACAATATATCACTAATACAGATAAAGCAATTATTCCAATGATTTTTAGCATTCTGATTTTCAATGTACTCTCTCCTCTCTATAATATGCATATGTACAGACTCCATTACTATTTTTTTCGTACTAGTTCTGGAATTCGTTCCTTGTCTTTGCATTTTCGGGAACAAAGCATACAATTTTTCCATTTACTTACGGGTTTTTTGTTGGTGACATCCAAGTTGCGAATTTGGCTTTGAACAACTGTGAGTTGAACAAGTTTTTTTGCTTTAAGTTTATATTTGCCATCTTTTTTTATGCGTTTAATTACACCGCCCCCCAGAAAAGTTGGTATGCCCAAGAGGAACCGATACCCCAAAGGTGGCTCCGTGATATCCGGCAGAAACTGATAGAGTCACTGCATTGCCTGATCCATAGACATAAAAAAGAGCATCTCCTTTTTCTAATTTAGTCCACGCATCTGTTACATATTTAAATTTGGTCCATTTCGTAACTGTAGTCCTGAGATATCGAACTTCTTAATGGGCTTCAGGTATAACTGTATGCCCAGTAATTACTGTTTTGGCGAAAACTGATGATGGAATCATCACCAGTATCCCCAAAAAAAGCATTAAAGCGAAACCTAAATAAATGGTTACTCTTCTCTTATTGTTTTGTATCATCTCTCGCTCCCTCAACATGACTTAACTACTCTTTTCACGCACATAACGCATTCAATCGAGTTAAGCCCAAATGTTACGGCTTGCTTGACCCGGGAGCCTATTAACACCTTTAGAATTGCCAACCATTCACTCAAAAGCAAGCAATTGAATATATTATATCATCATAACTATTCCCCATCAATAACAAAATTCACTTAAACGAATTTGATTATGTTTCCCTAATCCTGCTTTGTTTAGTTGCCATGCTTTTACTCCTTCCATGATAAGAATTTCAAATCCATTGGCCATCAGCCATTTGTTTTTTTCCTTGCATATACATATTGTTGCCTTATTTCTTGAAAACTCATATGATTCTTCCCTGAATAATAAATAACGTCAATGCAAATTTTACTAACATGCTATGATCATGTTAGTTGAAATCAATAATCATACATCTCTTTTAAGACTTCTTCAGTAATAGGATACCCGCTATATTCACCGATAATAGCATCTATTCCACAACAAGGACAAATTGCGATACCGGAAACATCATCTATCCATTGCAGTATATATTCTTTGAAAACATAACTCATCTCAAAGCATTAGAAATCGGCTTTAACATGGACTCAATACACACTTTATAATCTATGCGTTGTATCATCTTCGTAATTGTTGCTTTATCAGCACATTCTATGTGGAGAACGAATTAAAAACAAAAATCAAATGTGCGAACAACTTCGCCCCTCTCGACACCCAAATAGTGATCTAAAAATCCCACCATTCATCCCATCGATCATACCTTTAGGCAGGTCTGAGAGGGATCTGAACGCGTTTTTGTCCATGCTCCAAAAGCTCTCTAAACGATTAAAATCAGCCGTGTCCGCTGCAATAAAATAGCCGGAGCGGTATAGCTCGTTCCGGCAAAAAAGTGATGGAGATGAACGCAGCCTCCGGCCTCCCCTCCGCTCTCTTCGTTCGCTACGCGAGTTCGACTCTCCAGGTCTCTATACAAAACAAGGACTGTCACATTAAGGGATGAGAAATCCCTCGATGCGACAGCCCTTTTGTTTATGATCATTGGTTTTGATTTTCGCTTAAAGTTATTCCATCTCGACAGCGCATGCTGTGCCCATGCCTCCGCCTATGCAGAGTGTAGCGAGTCCCTTCTTCGATCCTCTTCTCTGCATCTCGTACAGAAGTGTTATGAGGATACGAGCTCCGGACGAACCGATAGGATGTCCGAGCGCGATAGCTCCGCCGTTGACGTTGAGAATGTCATCGCTCCAGCCCATTTCCTTGCCTACTGCTACTGACTGAGCCGCGAAAGCCTCATTCGCCTCTACGAGGTCGAGGTCTCCTACTGTCCAGCCCGCTTTTGCGAGGCACTTCTTTGAAGCAGGTACAGGACCTATGCCCATGATCGAAGGATCTACGCCTGCCGAAGCATACGATACGATCTTTGCCATTGGCTTGAGTCCAAGCTCGTCAGCTTTTTCTCTCGACATAACTACGAGAGCTGCCGCCGAGTCATTGATCCCGGACGAGTTCGCCGCTGTGACGATACCGTCTTTCTTGAATGCAGGTTTGAGCTTGCCGATACCTTCCGCTGTGACACCATCCCTTGGGAATTCATCAGTATCGAAAATGACCGGATCTCCCTTTCTCTGAGGGATCTCTACAGGAACGATCTCGTCCTTGAATTTTCCAGCCTTGATAGCAGCTACTGCTCTCTGCTGTGATCTTGCTGAGAACTCATCGAGTTCCTGTCTTGTGAGGCCCCACTGCTCAGCTACGTTCTCAGCCGTGATGCCCATGTGATAATGATTGAAGATGTCCGAAAGGCCATCCTTTATCATGATGTCTTCTACTTCATAATTGCCCATGCGAGCTCCCCATCTTGCCTTATGATCTACAAAAGGTGATGTGGACATGCTTTCTGTACCACCGGTAACGATGATGTCAGCGTCTCCCGCTTTGATGATCTGAGCAGCGAGTTCAACTGTCCTCAGGCCTGATCCGCAGACTTTGTTTATCGTCATCGCAGGGATCTCTTTTGGGATACCCGCAGCGAGCTCGACCTGTCTAGCGACATTCTGTCCCTGACCTGCCTGAAGCACACAGCCAAGTATGACTTCATCGATGGATGCCGGGTCGATACCTGCTCTTTCAACTGCGGCTTTGACCGCGATCGATCCGAGCGTAACTGCCGGTACGTTTTTAAGCGCGCCGCCGAAACTTCCAATAGGAGTTCTGGCCGCCGATACAATTACAGGTTCTTTCATTTCTTTCCTCCAGTGAGACTACTGTCTCTGTGAAACCAATAGCTAGATGTCCTTAATATACCTTAAAATCAAACCGGTTTCAAGAGCATTCACTTATTGTTCTCGCTGTTATATTCGATGCCCGGCTGCGCGACCGGCGCGATCGGAGCGGCTTTTCTGTCCGACTTGAAATTCACTATGTATTTCTCGATCATCGTGCAAGGTTTATACGCCATTTTCGCCTTCCTGAGATTCGGAAGATCCATGTCTTCTTCACGATTCAAATACCGTATATGCTCCGGCAGATGCGCGCAGAATTCTTTCGTGATCGCCGGGTAGAGACCTCGTATCGACGCATCCGCCTTTTCGACGTGACACGTTACTGTATTTTTATTCAGCCTGCCGCCTATCGACATCGCCTTCATCTCTCCGCCGATATATATCGCTCCCGCGTAGTATCCGATCGTTTCGATATTATCGAGCACATCGCGCATCGCTTCCTGCTCGAGCTTCAGCATGCGAAGCTCATCAGCAGGTATATCGGCCTTCCCTTCTTCCCACGAATCCAGGAATGCCATAACTTCATCGGCATCTTTCGATCCGAGCGCGCGATATTCGCAGATATAGTTTTTGTTGAAGTAATTCAGATGGTTTTTCTTCTGATGGTACGGTCTGCCCTTCAGTTCTACAAGATCCTGCCTGCGATATACGTAGTCGTAATTCGCCCGGTCCGACATGTAGACGAGTTCTTCCGGGAACGCCTCATAAAGCGTATCCGTCAGATGATATGGTATGAGCCTCATGGTGAACATGAAGCCTGCTTCTTCAAAACGCTTTTTCGCTTCGAGTATACATCCGCGCAGCTGCTCCGGATCATACACGCCTGTAGGGCTGAGCGGCATATTCATGAAATGCACCGTTACGCCTTCTTCGAGTTCGAGATGGCTTATGCCCTCGATACACATATAACCGTTGATGACTTCCCAGCTGAACTCATTTATATTTCGCCACATATAAAGTGACGAAAAGGACAGGCCCGATGTTTTGTGATTGACCGCGCCTGTATATTTTTCTATCTCTTCTCTGCTCCCAAGTTCGATTTTATTTTTAAATATCATTTATGCCCCTTTGAATTGCGCTTTGTTATTTAATGATCTTTGATATCTCTTTGAAATCCGGATCCCCTGACGTTCCCATGAACTCAAAAAGTGCTGCTTCATATGACGTGATCACTGCTCCCGCTTTCGCCATCCTCGCCTCGGCTGTTTTCTTGTTCCCTTTGGATCTTGATGAAACGCAGTCGCTCAGTATCACGACCTCATATCCTTCTTCCAGAAGCGCGAGAGCTGTCTGCTGTATGCAGATATGAGCTTCGATGCCGATCAGAATAACTGTTTTTCTCCCTGTATCTTCTATAGCTTTTCTGCAGCCTTCTGTCAGAAGTATGTTGAATGAGCTTTTCTCGAGCGGTTCAAAATCCCCGAGAGCATCCGCGATCGGAGCGACCGTCGGTCCAAGCCCTTTCGTGTACTGCTGCGTCACTACGCATGGTATGCCGAGTACCCTGGCGCCCTTGATGAAACGCTCCGACGACTTGATAAGATCGTCCGCATCATGCATCGCGGGTATGAGGCGCTCCTGGTAATCTACTGCCAGTACTAACGCGTCATCTCTTTTGATCAGTAAATTCTTCATGTTTTTCTCCTTCTCAGTCCAGCTTCAGATTCCATTCAGCGATCTCTTTCATTTTATCGTGCTCTGTCAAGTCGAACATCAGCGGAGTGATGCTGGCGTATCCCTCCTGAACGGCTATGACGTCGATAGTCTTGTCTTTGCTGCTGTAAATGATCGGGTCACCGGCGTATCTGTATTCATCGATGCCTTCTGCATTTTTCGTCGCGGTGAACCATTCGCTGTAATCGCGTCTGCCCGTACGAGTTATCTTAAGTCCCTTTATCTCTTCCGGCGGAAGGTCGGGAGTGTTTATGTTTATGATAGTTCCCGGATCCATTTTCTCGAGCACTTTCGGATATACTGCCTTTGCGAGATCTGCCGCCGCCTTGAAATTTGACGGAGAGTGATTCGCTACCGACACCGCTATAGACGGCTTCCCGCAAAGCGCGCCTTCCATGGCCGCGCCGACAGTGCCGCTGTAAAGCGTATCCGTTCCGAGATTGGATCCTTCATTGATCCCCGAATAAACTATATCTATGTCTACTCCCTGGGAATGGAGATATCTCACGCCAAGCATGACGCAGTCAGCCGGAGTGCCGTCTATCATCATAGCCCTTTTCGCGTGCCTGAACTCCACGTCTTTTATCTGCATGGCGTTCCGCATGGAAATGCTGTGGCTCATAGCACTCTGCTGGAACTGCGGCGCGCTCACGTATATTTCCGTATCATCGATAGAAGCAAGCGCTTCTGCAAGTTCGCGGATGCCGCGTGAATCGATCCCGTCGTCGTTCGATATCAGTATTTTCATCTTGTCTTTCCTTTCAAAGAGTATATTGTTATTATTACACGAAAAATGACCGTTCAAACAGTAATCAAAAACGATCTTCTTACGTATTATATACTATTCAGCGGCTATTTGTTTGCATTTTCACGATGATGCTAATAAAATAAAAACAAGTTTATCAAATCAGGAGGGATATATCATGTTTAAATTCGCGCATTTCAATTTCAACGTACTGGACCTGAAAAAAAGCATCGCTTTCTACAAAGCCGCTCTGGATCTTGAACCATTCCGCGAAAAAACCGCGGACGACGGAAGTTTCAAACTCGTCTATCTCCATGACAAAGACACTTCCTTCGAACTCGAGCTGACATGGCTCAAGGACCGTACCGAAAAATACGATCTAGGAGAATGCGAATTCCACCTCGCTGTCGCGACCGATGCCATGGGCTGCGTATGTTACGACAACCCCGGCATGGGCATTTACTTCATCACAGACCCGGACGGCTACTGGATCGAGATCGTTCCCGCATAAAGCTATAGAAATGTACGCTCCAAAGATTTGTCGATAGCTGTTGACAAACGATTTTAGTGTGTGTATATTATAGGTGCGGTTGTTAGTTAGTAAACTAATTAACCGATAAGGCAATACACCGGCGGTCGAACTGCGCAGTCGACACGCCGATGAACAGTCGGAAAGGAAAATATGGCATGAAAATCAATTTTGAATCCGAAAAGCCGATATTCGCTCAGATAGCCGAAGGCATCGAAGACGCGATACTCTCGGGGGCTTTCCCGGAAGGTGAAAAGATCCCTTCCATTACTGAGCTCTCCGCAAGCATGAAGATCAACCCGGCTACAGCCAACAAGGGTGTGAATCTTCTTGTCGACAGCGATATAGTTTACAAAAAACGAGGACTTGGGATGTTCGTCCAGGAAGGAGCAGTTGAGATGCTTAAAGAAAAACGCAAAAAAGAACTGATCGAAGATCAGGTCACCAAGCTTATAGAAGAGGCTATGCGTCTCGGACTGACAAAGGACGATCTCGTCTCGATCATCAACGAAAAATTCGCAGCGTAACTGAAAGGACAAAGAGCAATGATAGAAACTAAAAACCTATGCAAGTCATACAGAAAATCAGAAGCCCTCATCGACGCCAGCCTGCGTTTTGAAGAGAACAAGATCTATGGCCTGCTCGGCAGGAACGGTGCCGGGAAAACGACACTGCTGAACTGCATTGACGGCCGCATCTTTTCCAGCAGCGGCGAGATCCTGATGGACGGAGAACCGATACCGGAGAATGACAAGAAATTAAATGATATTTATCTCATGACGGAGCAGATGCTCTATCCTGAAAATATGAAGATAAAGAATATTTTCAAATGGAGCGCGAACTTCTACCCTGATTTCGACATCCCTTACGCGATGCGCATATCGGAAAAGTTCGGACTCGACGTAAACAAGAAAAGCAAGGCGCTTTCGACCGGTTACTCGTCGATATTGAAATGCGTTATCTCTCTGTCGGTCAATACGAAATACGTATTCTTCGATGAACCGGTGCTCGGACTCGACGCGAACCACCGAGATCTGTTTTACCGCCTTCTCATCGAAAAGTTTTCCGAGGAGCCTTTCACCGCTGTCGTATCTACTCATCTGATCGATGAAGTCGCAAGCATCATCGAAGATGTGATCATCATCGAGCAGGGCCGCGTGCTCAGGCAGGATTCATGCGAGCAGCTCCTGAAGAACGGATACACCATAAGCGGCAGAGCGGCCGATGTCGACAGCTTCATCATCGGGAAACAGATCCTGAGTGCTGATTCGATCGGCGGGCTCAAGACTGTATGTGTCATGGAACCGCTGGATCGTTCCAAGGTCCCGCCTGAACTGGATGTCACGAAACTCGATCTTCAGAAGCTGTTCATCCAGATGACGAACGCGGCCGAAGACGAAAGCAAAGCATTGTAAGCAAGGAGTGTGTGATCAAATGAATATAAATCCAACATTGAAATATCAAATCGGCGATCAGAAGAAATCATTCTTCATCTTCTGGATCATAATGTGCGGTCTGCTGGTCCTCACATTCGTCGCGTCGATGATCCTTATGGCAGTCTATGGATCCTTCGATTCCAGCAACGACACCGCGACTCAGATCGTTACCCCATTCTACGGATATTACATGTTCGTCGCATCTGTCTGCGGCATCTACCTGTTCTTCAGCAGCATTGGCTCGTTCAAGGAGAACTTCCTGATGATGCAGCAGAACAGCGTTTCAAGGAAGTCGATGTTCGTCGCGCGCCTCGAGACGATCGGTATCATGTCGCTCATTATGACTGTCTGCGCTCTCGTATTCTATTATCTGACATGGGCCGTTCTGCGGATCATGTTCATGATAGAAGGCTCATCCGACACGATGGCACTGTCATTCGCTGAGCCGAACAGCAACGCGATACTGACACTTGTCGAAACATTATGCGGATTCCTTCTGCTTATGGCGATCGGCTATTTCATAACCGTCCTGTTCTACAGATTGAACAAGACCGGAAAGATCCTGGTCCCGATACTCGTCTGTGTGCTGTTTGCCGTGTTCTCCACGCTCTCCAGCATATTCGCGAGCCATCCGATCGTTATGGCGCTCGAAAAGTTCTGGCTTCTCTGTTCAGCTACGATGAGCGCGCAGATAATATCGCAGTTCTGCTTCGCGGCAGCATTCATGCTCGTGTCATGGCTGCTCATCCGCAGAGCGCCTGTGAAACGTACGATATAATACATAAACAAAATACACATGTCAATAGCAACGCTCCGGGCCTTTAAAGGTCGGGAGCGTTTCATACTCCGGCGACTTCACCGAGGACTTTGCCTATCGAATCGTGGATCACGAGATCGGCCTGTGAATCATATGGCGTCGAGTCCTTGTTGATGAGGACGAGGTGCTTTCCGTGGAAGTAATTGATCAGGCCTGCTGCCGGATAAACTACAAGCGAAGTGCCGCCGACGATCATGGTGTCGGCTTCCGATATCGCTCTCACCGCGCCGCTCACGATCTCATAATCGAGCGCCTCTTCATACAAAACTACTACCGGTTTGATCACCCCGCCGCATTTGTCGCATTTCGGGACAGAGCCATCGCAGTGAGCCGGATCCATAATATAGTCGAGGTCGAAAGATCTGCCGCAGTCCATGCAGCGATTTTTGCGCACCGATCCATGCAGTTCGTATACCTTCTTAGAACCCGCGACTTGGTGCAAGCCATCGATGTTCTGTGTCACAACGCCCAGAAGTTTCCCCTCTTCCTCGAGCTTCGCGAGCGCTATGTGCGCCTTGTTCGGCTTCGCGTCCGGGAAAATCATATTGTTCTTATAATACTCGAAGAAGTTATCCATATTTCTCATGAAGTAACTGTGCGAGATCATTTCCTCAGGCGAAAGTCCGTACTTCGTCTTCGCGTTGTAAAGCCCGTCAGCCGAACGAAAATCCGGGATATGACTTTCCGTCGAAACACCGGCCCCTCCAAAAAATACTATCTTACTGCTTCCATCTATTATCTTTTTAAGTTCTTCATACATGTTATTTGCCTCCGATCGTTCCGCGATTTCTTTTCGTTCATTATATCACTTCACATCCCGCTATTGTACGAGACTCGAGTCATTTTTCAAAAGCGCCATCGATCATCCGCGATCCTGTTCACGAGTTCCGGTCATTTCCGTCAGGTGTTTCCAGTAACGCGCCGGCAGGAAATTTCTCTGACACTTCGGGTTCGTCCTCTCGCGTATAGCTATCGTATCGAAGTAAAGTCTCCAGAGGTCGCGGAATTCTTCTTCATCCGGAGCAAGCGGCGGCAGTTTTTCTTTTTGAAACGCCGATATATACCAGCGCCCGCCCGACGATATCACCGCCTTGCCGCGCTTCACATCGTGGATGATGAACGCCTGATCCATGAACCTGTTGCTGAAATGGCCCGCCACGAATTCGATCATGTCATTATCCGGTTCAACAGGCGCGTAGTACACCTTTCGCTCACCGTCACCAAGCACCGAAAACCTGATGATCCCAAGCATCTTGTCGATCTCCTTCGTTACTTTGTTGGCTGCCTGCTGCGCCGCGTAGACATCCGGGTCACCGTGAAGCGACGAGATAACGCTGCCATTTCTGAAACCCTTGACCGCGTATCTCAGCGCGATAGTTTCACGCCCCTCGACGCACGAATTGAAAACATAATATATACGCCTCAGATCGAACGGCGATATCTTCTGCTCGATCGCGTCATAAACCTTCCGAGCTTTCTCGGCATCGGTCTCGATCGTAAGATATCCGCCGAGCAGGTTCTCCTGGTATTCGTCCTGGCGGAAAACAGCCGAAGCCTTTTCGGTGTAGTAATATTCGTATATGCAGGTCAGCATCCCCTCGAAGGTGCCGTCATAAAGAAAGTCCGTCACCTTGCGCCTCCATCTCTTAGAAGAGCGGCTCCGCCATCTGGCAAGTCTGAGTCAGCAGCTCTCAGCGCTTTTGCTCCGGAGTGCCCGATCCTGTTTATTGAAGCTGAAGGATTCTCGAGTCCGACGGACTTCGCGCCGTTATCGAACATCGAGATCTGCGTCCCGTCATTTATCTGAAGAACATCGCTCCTGATCGCCTCCGGAGTCATCCTTTTGTCTCCATAGAATTTGCCTCCGCAGGTCATGAAGTGCTTCGCCCTCTTCAGCACGACTCCCATCTTTTTCAGATCCTCGTATGTGACCGCGCGGTACTTTCTCTGCCTCACTATACGGAGCGCCGAAAGGTTCCCGATCCCCGGTATGCGGAGCAGTTCCTCCATCCTCGCGCGGTTCACTTCGATCGGGAATATCTGCATATTCCTGAGTGCCCATGAGATCTTAGGATCCAGTTCGGGATCCAGAAACGGATGATCCGTCTCGACTATCTCGTCAGCGTCAAAGCCATAATATCTCAGGAGCCAGTCCGCCTGATACAGTCTGTGCTCACGGCCGAGAGGCGGCGCTGTGAAAATATCGGGAAGAAGAGGTGAACTGACTACCGGGACATACGCGCTGTAATACACGCGCTTCATCTTGAATGTGCGATACAGTCTTTCGGTCGCGTCGAGCACCTGCCTGTCTGTCTCCCCCGCGGCCCCGATCATCATCTGCGTCGACTGCCCGGCCGGCGCGAACGACTCTCCTCTTCTCCTCGGATCTGTCATGGCGAATTTCTTTGCTTCGCGCCCGTCCGGGTGCATGGCCGGGCCGAGCGTTTCTTCCGCGGCCCTGACAGTCTCATTCGGATCGTCTGTCTTTATGACATCACGGCTGGACTTAAGCGTTTTTTTCGCGGGCTTCCCGGACTTCGAAGCTTTTGGATCCTCAGCGTCCTCGCCGATCTCCCTGCTCATATTCATCCTGATATTGCGGATCTCGCCGGATCCCGCGCTCAGATAATTCTCGTCCCTGTTGAGGTCCTTCCCTTTGAACATGAGTCCAGGCCCCTTCAGTGCCTTATGATCTATCAGCCTGTTCGTGATACGGCGCATCGGCTCGATCACATCCTCCGGTCTTTTCTGCGGCGTCAGCAGTCTGAATCCCTTCATGGTAGGGAACTCCGCGTTGATGCTCAGCCTGTCCGCTTCGAGTCCGATCGCGTATAAAAGTTCCGGTGATATCTTTGGGATGACCTTCGCGTGGATATATCCCGCGAAGCCGTATTTCTTTCTGAGAAGGCGAAGGCATTCCAATATCCGCTCCGCCGTATAGTCCGGAGAGCGGTATACCGCGGAACTTAGAAACAGTCCTTCAATATAATTACGCCTGTAAAACTCGATCGTGAGCTTAGCGAGCTCATCCGGCTCGAACGTCGCGCGTTCGCAGCCGGCGGTCCTCCTGTTCACACAGTACTTACAGTCATAGCAGCAGTCATTCGTAAAAAGGATCTTTAGAAGCGAAACGCATCTGCCGTCCGCCGTCCACGTATGACAGATCCCCGTGCTGTAAGCGTTCCCGACAGATCTGTTGTTCGCGCGGCTCACTCCGCTCGACGTGCACGACACATCGAATTTGGCACTGTCCGCAAGGATCTTCAGTTTTTCATATACATCCATCTTTTCCATACCAGGTACCGCCCTTATGCCATGATTATATCAAAATCAGCGATTGCAAACAAGTGTTCCGAACGTATTTTCATATTTGTGCCGTTCCGGCGCAAATAAAAAGACGCGTCCCCGCGAACGCGCCTTGTCTTCTATTCGTTATTTTATATGGTTCGTCAGTGTGCCGATGCCTTCGATCTCACACTCGATCGTATCGCCGTGCTTCATATACTCCGGCGGCTCCATGCCCATGCCGACTCCGGACGGCGTACCCGTCGCGATGATGTCTCCCGGCTCCAGCGTCATGCCTGCCGAAAGCGTCTCGATCAGAGTCGGGATATCATTGATCAGAAGATCCGTCGTCGAATCCTGCCTCGTCTCGCCATTGAGC
>CALDNM010000147.1 GCA_937915045.1 uncultured Clostridia bacterium | reverse complement strand
TCTGGGATATATATGAATGGAGCGCGAAAGATCAGGTCGGTTTTATAGGCGGGCTGATCGATAAAGGATACGGATATGATAGATGTCTTCAAGAGTTCGAGGAGGAGTACTGGAGCGACAGAAGGCAGAAACAGCAGCCGCGCGAGGCTTTCCATGAGAACGCGGTGAATATAGTCAGAGTTTACATGAGATATTTTGGCGCGGAGGTATAAAAACCGGTCAAAGAGTGGTAGAATAACAATGTATTTGTAAAAAAAGGGCAGGAATATATGGTCAAAATAAAAAAATTGAAGTGCGGCGTGAGAGTGGCTATGGAAAAAATACCGGAGGTACAGTCAGTATCTCTGGGTATTTGGGTGCACGCGGGTTCCGCGTTTGAAAACAGCGATAACGCGGGAGTCTCTCATTTCATAGAGCACATGATGTTCAAGGGGACAGAAACGAGATCGGCAAAGGAAATAGCTGAGCAAGTAGACGCTATCGGAGGACAGATGAACGCCTTCACGGGCAGAGAGGGGACATGTTACTATATCAAAACTCTCTCCTCGAATCTCGGAAGAGCGATGGAAGTCCTGCTGGATATGTTTACGGGATCAGTGTTCGATGAAACTGAGATGAACAGGGAGAGAAAGGTCATTTTCGAGGAAATGAAGATGATAAGGGATACTCCCGACGAAGACTGCATGGATACGATCATAAGTCAGGTCTTCAAGGGCACACCTCTTGGGCCTGATATCATCGGGACCGAAGATTCTTTAAATAATATCGACAGTTCGGTCATCAAAGAGTATATAAAAAAGGAATACACACGCGACAGCATCGTTATAGCCCTGGCGGGCAATTTCGATGAGAGATCCGTCTGCGCGGAGCTTGAAAAGCATTTCAGCGGATTCGGTGAGAAAAAGCCGCGTTATACTTACAGGAAGGTCAAATACGAGCCTTCGTTCAAAGTCAAGGTGAAGGACATAGAGCAGAGCCATATCTGTCTCGCGACGAAAAGCATACCTGTCACCGATGACAAATATTACGCTTACGCGGTTTTCTCGAATATAATGGGCGGGAGTATGAGTTCGCGTCTTTTCCAGAGCATCCGTGAAAAGAAGGGACTGGCGTATACCGTATATTCGATGAACAGTACGTATGCGAAGGATGGTTACTTCAATATTTACGCGGGCGTGAGTCATGAAAAGATAGGAGAGGCGATCCGCGGGATACGCGGCGAGCTGGTCAAATTTAAAAAAGAAGGCGTGACAAAGGAAGAACTCTCGAAGGCTAAAGAACAGCTGAAGAGTTCATATATATTCGGACTTGAAAATGTGAATTCGAGGATGTTCTCGATCGGCAAGAACCTGACAGTACAGGGCAGAGTCTATTCACAGGAAGAAGTCCTTAAAGAGATCGATGACGTGACGGAAGATGATCTGGCGGCGGTCGCGAAAAAACTATGCGACATAAAACGTTACAGCGCGGTGGCAGTCACGAACAGAAAAATACAACTCAGGAGAATGGTGCAGGAATGAAAGTAAAGATCATATGTAAAAGCGGGGATCTGCCCGCTTATGAAACAGAGGGATCCGCGGGGATGGATCTGCGGGCTCTTATAGATGAGCCTGTCGTTTTGAAGCCGGGAGAAAGGGCGCTCGTTCCTACGGGGCTGTTCATAGAACTTCCTCAGGGATATGAGGCTCAGATCCGGGCCAGGAGCGGACTTGCTGTGAAGCACGGGATAGGACTGACGAACGGAGTCGGTACTATCGACAGTGACTACAGAGGGGAGATCAAGATATCTCTGATCAATATGGGACAGGAAGATTTCACCGTGAACAGCGGTGAACGTATAGCCCAGATGGTCATAGCCAAATACGAAAGGATCGAATGGGAGAGGACCGATAAGCTTGAGGATACTGAAAGAGCAGGCGGCGGTTTCGGACACACGGGCGTATAAGCGGGAGGATACGAATGAGCAAAAAGCTAAAGAAAAAAGAAGATATTTTCTACCAGATGTTCATTGACTTCGCAGGCAAGATCAAAGAAGCAGGCGTGGCATTTCTGGACATATGTGAACATTATGAAAATGTGGAAGATAAGATCGCGAACATGAAGGTGCTCGAAACAGAGTGCGACATGGAATCTCATAAGATATTGAAAAGTCTCCACGAGTCATTCATCACGCCGTTCGACAGAGAAGATATATATTCTATCACCAGGCAGATGGATGAGATAGTAGACTGTATGGAAGAAGTGTCGAACAGGTTCCTCGTATTCAATATTGCGGAGATGAGACCTGAAGCAAAAGATCTTGCGGAGATCGCTGTACAGGCGATCGACGAACTCCAGACGCTTTTCATGCATCTTAGCGAACTCAAAAAGAACTCCATAGCCATGGAGCAGATAATAGAGGTCAACAGGATAGAAAACGAGGGAGACCTTATATTCAGAAAAGCGATGTGGAACCTTTTCAGAGAAGAGAAGGATCCAATAGAGCTGATAAAGTGGAAGCATCTGTTTGAACAGATAGAAGAATCGATCGATAAGTGCGAGAACGTCGCGAACATTTTGGAAGGCGTGGTAATGAAGTATGCTTAGCGGCATTATGATAGGTGTCATAACAGTCGCTTTTGTCTTCAATTTCATTTCAGGTTTTCATGATACGGCAAACGCGATCGCTACAGCTGTATATACAAAGGCGCTCACGCCTGACAAGGCGATACTGCTTGCGGCATGTATGAACCTCGCGGGTGCTATGGTAAGCGAAAAAGTCGCTATGACGATATCGAGCGGTATAGTCAATATAGCCCTTGAGCAGCATGTTATACTGGCGGCACTTATCGGAGCAGTGATCTGGAATCTCATCACATGGTGGCTTGCCATACCGAGCAGTTCATCTCACGCGCTTATAGGGAGCCTGATCGGAGCGACGATAGTCTATTCGCGTTCGGCGGGCACGATCATATGGTCGGGTGTTATAAAGAAAGTAGTGATACCGCTGTTCACGTCACCGCTTATAGGATTCGTAATAGGATTCTTTTTCATGAAAATGATATTCAATATTTTCGCGAACTGGTCGCAGAACAAGGTCAACAAAACTTTCCTCAAAGCGCAATTGTTCTCATCAGCACTGGTAGCTTATTCGCACGGCAGCAATGACGCGCAGAAGACGATGGGCATAATAACGCTCGCGCTGATAAGCGGCGGAGTATTGAATTCAACTGCGGGAGTACCGTTCTGGGTCAAGGTAGCGTGCGCGGCAACGATGGCGCTAGGTACATTCACAGGCGGCAAGAGGATAATGAAAACTATGGGCGGAGGCATGACAAAGCTCGAGCCATCGAGCGGATTCGTGGCGCAGACGGCGTCAGCGCTCGTAATAGAAGCCATGACATTTTTCGGTATCCCTGTCAGCACGACTCAGGTCATAACGACATCGATCATGGGAGCAGGGAGCGCGAAGAGAGTCTCATCAGTAAAGTGGGGCATAGCTCGTAACATACTTTTCGCGTGGATCATCACACTTCCTGTCTCGATGGCGTTTGGAGGCGGATTCTGCTGGCTGATCGATTTATTCGTATAGTGCAGATAGTAAATTATATCTATAGATGTGAGAATGTCGCGAACATTCTGGAAGGTGTGGTAATGAAATATGCTTAGCGGCATTATTATAGGTATCGTAGTCGTTGCTTTGGTATTCGACTTTATCGCTGGTTTTCACGATACGGCGAACGCGATAGCTACAGCTGTATATACAAAGGCACTTACGCCTGATAAAGCGATACTGCTGGCTGCGTGTATGAACCTTATAGGAGCGATGGTGAGTGAGAAGGTCGCGATGACGATATCAAGCGGTATCGTAAGCGTATCTATAGCTCAGCACGTTATCCTCGCGGCTCTTCTCGGAGCCGCTACATGGAATCTCATAACATGGTGGCTCGCGATACCGAGCAGTTCCTCTCACGCGCTGATAGGAAGCCTGATCGGAGCAACGATAGTCTTCTCGCATTCGGCCGGGAATATAATCTGGTCAGGCGTGATCATGAAGGTGATCATTCCGCTGTTCACATCACCTCTGATCGGGTTTTTGATAGGGTTCCTTGTTATGAAACTCGTATTCAATTTATGCGCGAACTGGTCACAGAACAAAGTGAACAGGACATTCTTAAAGGCACAGATATTTTCGTCGGCTCTTGTAGCGTATTCGCACGGAAGCAATGACGCGCAGAAGACGATGGGTATAATAACGCTTTCGCTGATAAGCGGAGGTCTTCTCGACGCATCGTCGGGAGTACCGCTCTGGGTAAAGATCGCGTGCGCTATAGCCATGGCGCTCGGTACTTTCACCGGCGGCAAGAGGATAATGAAGACGATGGGCGGAGGTGTGACGAAGCTCGAGCCATCGAGCGGATTCGTGGCGCAGACAGCATCGGCGCTCGTCATTGAAGCCATGACACAATTAGGTATACCGGTCAGTACGACTCAGGTCATCACGACATCGATAATGGGAGCAGGAAGCGCGAAGAGAGTCTCATCAGTAAAGTGGGGCATAGCTCGGAACATCCTTTTCGCGTGGATAGTAACACTTCCTCTTTCTATGCTGCTGGGCGGCTGCTACTGCTGGGTCATAGATCTCTTCGTATAATATTGATATGATAATGGGGTGATAGAATGGTCACAAGAGAAGATCTGGAAAAAAGAGAGTACGATATACTTTCGGAAAGAGCATGCAAAGCGGCCGAAAGCAGGGGAAGGGCGCGCGCTGAAGCGAAGTGCGATTATCGCACGGATTTTCAGAGAGACCGCGACCGGATAATACATTCAAAGGCGCTTCGCAGACTGATGCACAAAACTCAGGTGTTCCTCGCGCCTGAAGGCGACCATTACCGTACAAGACTGACTCATACTCTTGAAGTGGCACAGATCGCGCGCACTATAGCGAGGGGCCTCGCCCTGAACGAAGACCTTACTGAAGCGATCGCGCTCGGCCATGATCTCGGGCACACGCCGTTTGGCCACAATGGAGAGAAGGTCCTTGACAGGATACATCCGGGAGGCTTCAAGCACAACGAGCAGAGCCTAAGGGTGGTAGATCTTCTGGAAAGCAGCCACGGAAACAGAGGGATGAATCTGACGGATGAGGTCAGGGACGGCATACTGAATCATACCGGTGACGGTGTCCCGTATACGCTTGAGGGGCAGGTAGTGAGATTTTCAGACCGTATTGCGTATATCAATCACGATATAGATGACGCGATAAGAGCGGGAGTGATCTCAGGAGATGATCTTCCGCGCGAATGTATAGATGTCCTTGGAGACAGTCACAGTGAGAGGATAGATTCGCTGGTGAGCGATCTCATAAGGATGAGCGACGGGCAGGACACTATCCGTCAGAGCGATGAAGCAGCGAGATATATGAACAAGCTCAGGGATTTCATGTTCGAGAATGTTTATCTCAATCCGGATGTAAAAAAAGCTGAAGAACTCGCGAAGGTCGATGACATTATCGTTTCTCTCTATAATTATTTCCTTAAGAGACCGATCAAACTTCCTCGTGAGCAGCGCGATATGGAGATGGAGTTCGATACGCATGTGCTCGTAAAGGATTATGTGGCGGGTATGACGGATCGTTACGCGATCAACTTGTATTACAGCATTTTCAAGATCGATCGCCGGAAAAAACACGCAGGCGACGGGAAAGACAACGACAACGTCAAAAATCCATGATACATCTTTAAATAATATTTTGAAGTAAATTCACGTGTCGCGTTGTATAAGGGTAGTATGAGGGACAATTCTATCGAAGAAGTAAAAAGCAGATGCGATATAGTGGATGTGATCGGCCGCGAAGTTGAACTTAAACGTGCCGGTTCGAACTATAAAGGACTGTGTCCTTTCCATAAGGAAAAGACGCCGTCTTTTGTTGTATCTGAAGATAAGCAGATATTCACTTGTTTTGGATGCGGAGCGACAGGGGATGTGATAGAGTTCGAGCAGAAATATTACAACCTCGACTTCATGGAAGCACTCGAAAAGCTGGCCTCCGAATGTGGTGTTACGATCGAGCACGGAAGAGGCGGCGATACGTCTGACCGTGAAGAACTCTACAGGATAAACCGTGAAGCCGCGAAGTTCTTCTATACGGCATTCAGACGCGCGCCGAACAAAGGCGCGGAGTATATGAAGGGTCGTGAGATAGGCGAGGATATCCTCAAAAAGTTTGGGATCGGATACGCTGACGAAAACTGGGACAGCCTTTATAATTACTTGAAAGGGCTTGGGTTCCCGGACGATAAAATGCTCAAACTCGGATTGATTTCGTTTTCAAAGGGTAAATATTACGATAAGTTCAGGGACAGGGTCATGTTCCCGATCATTAATACCGGAGGAAAGATCATAGGTTTCGGCGGAAGAGCGATAGGCGATGTCATGCCGAAGTATCTGAACTCACAGGAATCATCGGTATTCATGAAAAAAAACAACCTTTATGGCCTCAATCTGACACGACAGGAGATCAGCAAGGAAAACAGCGCTGTGATCGTGGAAGGCTATATGGATGTCATAGGGCTGTATCAGGGAGGCGTCAGGAATGTTTCGGCATCGCTCGGGACAGCACTCACGGACAGCCAGGCAAAACTTATAAAAAGATACACGAAAAATGTGATACTTTCATATGACGCGGATGACGCCGGAAGGGCGGCCGCGCTTCGAGGTATTGATATTCTGCACGGACAGGGATGCAGAGTGAGGGTGCTGCATGTCACAGACGGCAAGGATCCTGATGAGTTCATCCGTAAGAAGGGAAGGCAGGCTTTTCTGGATCTGACGGAGACGGCCCTTCCATACGCCGATTATAAGTTCGACGCAATATCGAGACGGCATGATATGAATGATACCGAGGAGCGGCTGGAGTTCCTCAAGGAAGCTGTGGGCGTCCTCAGGACGCTGAGCCCGGTAGAAGCGGATATGTACATAAGGAAGCTGTCTTCGGGATACGATATATCCGAAGGCGCTATAAGAAAAGAAATGGCTGAGACGGAAAGCGGTCCTCCTGACAGGAAGCGGGCGTCGCGGGAAGAACACGTGGACATACCGATGGGCAGGCTTGAAAAAAATATAATCAAGGTCCTGATCACCGAAAGCCGTTTTTACGAAAGAGCGGGAGAATTTACAGCCGCTTTCGAAAGCACTGACGGGAAAGCGATACTGAAAGCCATGGACAGGGTCTATGAAAGGGGAAAAGAGTTTGACATAAACCTTATTTTGGACAACCTTGATGAAAGTGCTGCGGAAGCGATGAAAAATATAGACTGCGACATGCTCCCTGTGGGAGACGGGCAGAAAATGTTCGAGGATTGTCTGGACGCTATGAAAATAGAAAAATTACAGAAGAAGGAAAAGCTTCTTACGGATAAGATCACTATGGCGGAAGGCATGGACGATCAAGTCGTGAAAGGACTTTTCGAAGAACTGTCTGATACAAGAAGTGAAATCTCATCACTCAGAAAGAGGGGTCATTGATTTGAGCACAACGAAGAAAACAACAAAAACAGCCGCGAAGGATACTAAGACAAATAAGAGCGCGGTGAAGAAGACTGCGGCAAAACCTGCAGCAGCAAAGGCTGCGGCTAAAAAACCAGCGGCAAAACCGACGGCAGCAAAGGCTGCGGCTAAAAAGACAACAGCTAAACCGGCAGCAAAGTCTGCGCCGAAGACGGCGGCATCTAAGAGTACAACTAAAAAGACTACGGCAAAATCGGCAGTAAAGAGCGCGCCGAAGGCGGCATCTAAGAGCACAGCTAAAAAGACCGCGGCAAAGCCGGCAGCAAAGAGCACCCCTAAAAAGGCTGCTTCGGCTAAGAAGACCGCGGCAAAACCGGCAGCAAAGAGCACGGCAAAAAAGACCGCTCCGGCTAAGAAGAGCGCGTCAAAACCGACGGCAGCAAAGTCTGCCGCGAAGAGTACTGCCAAAAAGACTGCAGATAAACCGGCGACAAAGGCTTCTTCAGCAAAAGTTACAGCGAAAAAGGCGAAGACAAAAAAAGAGACTGAAGCAGCCGCGAAAAAAGACAGCAAAGTCACGGAAGAAACAGAGATCAAATCAATAAGCGAATACGTGATGCTGCTTAAGAAAAAAGCAAAGAAAAAGAAGATATCATATGAGGAGATTGGCAAGGAACTCGATGCTGTAGAACTTGATAAAGATCAGATGGATGAGATATATGAAGGACTCATGTCTCTTGGTATCGAGATAATCTCAGCGGAGGAACCTGATGAGTTCGACCTCGAGGAAACAGAATCATCTGATGATGAAGATGATGACGAGGTAGTGAAAAAAGCCAAAGCGAACGATGAAAAGGAGATCGAACTCGAGAGTACACTTCCTAAGACGATCGCTGTAGACGATCCTGTCAGGATGTATCTGAAGGAGATCGGCAAAGTACCTCTTCTGACAGCGGAAGAGGAGATAGAACTCGCGAAGAGAATGGAAGCGGGAGATGAAGAAGCCAAGCAGAAACTCTGCGAAGCCAATCTGAGGCTCGTGGTCAGTATCGCTAAGAGATATGTCGGAAGAGGAATGCTGTTCCTCGACCTTATTCAGGAAGGCAACCTCGGTCTTATAAAGGCGGTAGATAAGTTCAATTGGAGAAAAGGTTTCAAGTTCTCCACATACGCTACATGGTGGATAAGACAGGCTATCACAAGATCTATAGCGGACCAGGCAAGGACAATAAGGATCCCTGTACATATGGTCGAAACGATAAATAAACTGATGCGTATCCAGAGGCAGCTGCTGCAGGAGTACGGTCGTGAACCGACTCCGGAAGAGACTGCGAAAGAAATGGATATTTCAGTCGAGAAGGTCCGTGAGATCATAAAAATATCACAGGAACCGGTTTCCCTGGAAACTCCTATCGGCGAGGAAGAGGATTCTCATCTCGGTGATTTCATCCCTGATGATGATGTGCCTGCTCCGGCTGAAGCAGCGGCATTTTCTATGCTGAAGGAGCAGCTGGTTGAGGTACTTGATACTCTGACTGAAAGGGAACAGAAGGTCCTGAAGCTTAGATTCGGTCTTGAGGATGGCAGGGCACGCACTCTCGAAGAGGTCGGCAAGCAGTTCGATGTCACAAGAGAGAGGATCAGGCAGATCGAGGCTAAAGCTCTCAGAAAGCTCAGACATCCAAGCAGGAGCAAGAAACTCAAGGATTATCTGGAGTAAAAATGATCGAACTTACTAACAGACTGAAATCGATCGCGCTCGAGATCTATTCGGGTGAGTCGATGGCGGATATAGGAACGGATCACGGTTTTCTGCCGATATATCTGTGGCAGTGCGGGATGTGCGATAAGGTCATAATGACAGATGTGAGCCGCGGCTCGCTTTCAAAGGCGATGGCTGACGCGGAAGCGGCAGCGCCCGGGCAGATGTTTGATTTCAGGCTCGGGAACGGACTTGAGGTCATAGGCGCGGAAGAAGTAGATGATATAGTCATCGCGGGCATGGGCGGAGAACTCATACGAGACATCCTAGCGAAAGATATCGTGAAGACGAAGACATTCAAAAAATTTATATTGCAGCCGCGAAGCAGATCGGGCGTGCTGAGACAGTGGCTTGATGTGAACGGATTTGGCATTGCTGAAGAAAGCATCGTCGAAGAGGGACCGAGGGTGTGCGAGATCATCACGGCAGTCTCTCTGGAATATGGCGGAAAAGATCAGAAAGCCGCTGAAAGGATAAGAAAGAGTTACGGAGAGGTCACTTCCATGCCGGAAGAAGTAAGTGAAGGATTTTCCGAACCTGTGAGGCTGGGAGAAGAACCGCCGGACTCGATCAAATGGGAAGTGCCTTACTGGGTACAGAACAGCGACGATGAGATAGTGGAGAAATTCGTCAGAGACAAGATCGGTCGGGAGAGCGAAAAACTTTCAGGCCTTTCAAAGGGCAGAATAGTGAATGCCGCTGAATTCGATCGAGTAAAAAAAGGAATAAAATATCTTAATGAACTGCTGGATCCTGTTTATGTGAACGGCAGATAACAGAGAAGGTGTCGGTGAAATGAAATACATTACTATAAAAAAAATACTGGATGAGATAGCTCCTCCGAATCTTGCTGAAGACTGGGACAACAGCGGGGTGCAGATATACACCGGGAAAGAAGACGTGACTCACATAATGACCACACTTGAGATAACGGACGGCGTCATCGCTGAAGCGGCGGCGGCAGGCTGCGACATGATAGTGTCACATCATCCTCTGATACCGGCTCCAAGTTTTGGGATGATACAGAAGATCGACGCGGGAGAGGCTCTTGGAGCCAGGATCCTTTCGCTTATCAACGTGGGCATATCGGTCTATTCCGCGCATACTTCGTTCGACTCGGCTATGGAAGGCAATAATAAGTATATCGCTGAACTGATGAAACTCAGAAACATAAGGCGTCCGGTCAGCGAGCCGGATAATACTATCGGTGTCATAGGGGAATTCGAAACTCCGATGACTCTCATAGAAGCCTGTGATCATATCGAGAACAGTCTCGGTCTGTGGGAAGGTTACGCTAGAGCTGTTGGAGACCCGAACGGAAAGGTGACGAAGGCGGCGATATGTACAGGCGCCGGATTCGATTTCATAGACGCGGCAATAAATGAAGGGTGCGACGTCTTCATTACAGGAGACGTGAAATATCATCAGGCTCTTTCAGCGAAGGACCGCGGCATAGCTGTGATCGACGCGGGACACTGGGGCACGGAAAAATCATTCACTGAGAATTTCGCGGCCAAGCTGCGCGAGAGATGTGACAGCACCGTCGAAGTGACAGAAACTACTGTCAATGTCAATCCATTTGTGCTATAATCATAAAGTTTGAAGATAATGGGCAGCCCAGACGATCGCGTGCTTAGGCATGAGGAAAGTCCGGGCTCCGCAGGGCAAGGGTGCCGGATAACGTCCGGCGCAGGTAACTGTAGGGAAAGTGCAACAGAAACATACCGCCGAAACAGTACGGCTGTGGCAAGGTTGAAATGGCGAGGTAAGAGCTCACCGGCGGTACAGAGATGTGCCGGCCGTGTAAACCCCACCCGGAGCAAGACCAAGACAGGGCTTTGAGTGCAGCTGCCCGCTGCCGCCCGAGAGGTAGGTCGCACGAGCGTGTCAGCAATGGCGCGCCTAGACAGATGATCGTCCAGTACAGAACCCGGCTTATGGTCTGCCCATTTATTTTTATTACTACTCAGGAAATCCCGAAGTCAAAAACGGGGTCTCCGATTTTTGTATAGAGACAGAAGAGAACAATATTATATGACGGAAAACAACAATATAAAAGAAAATAAAATGGGGACGATGCCTGTCAGGAAACTCCTTCTGAGCATGTCATGGCCATCGATCCTTTCAATGACTATACAGGCGTTTTACAATATCGTCGACAGTATATTCGTATCATACACAGGAGAAGCGGGACTCACCGCGATCACACTCATCTTTCCGATGCAGATGCTCATGATATCAGTGGGCGTCGGCACCGCGATAGGAGTCAACTCACTTATAGCCAGGAGGCTCGGAGCGCGAAGGTTCGACGAGGCCAACATGGCCGCGAGCAACGGCTTCAAATTGTCGTTCGTGAACTGGGGCGCGTTTGCTGTGTTCGGGATATTTTTCTCGAACTGGTTCATGTCGGTATTCAGCAAAGACAGTTATATCGTCTCGGCTGGATCATCATATCTTCGTATAGTG
>CALDNM010000146.1 GCA_937915045.1 uncultured Clostridia bacterium | reverse complement strand
GCCTGCGTAGCCTTTCGAAAGAATGAATCTGTCGCGGCCCTCCCATTCGGGATCCTTCGGATCGTGCTTCATGACACCGCCGAAGTAAAGGGCGGCTATGAGTTCTGTGGCCGAGAGTGAGCCGCCCGGATGTCCGGAGCCCGCCCGGCTGAGCATAGTGACTATGTCGCTCCGGATCTCTTGGCACTGTGTTATCAGCTGATCTTGGTTCATTTCGCGCCTCCTCGTTTTATGTGCTGCCTATATTATATCACGAGGCGTCATCAGTGGAAGTACATTGTGAGCTTTGGTGAAGCCGGTTCCCGCGCGCCCTGAATTCCGCAAAACTTGGTTTTGCGCTTCACATCTAAAATGGTATAATGTTTTAAAAGCAAAAGATGGGAGAAGAACTAATATGATAAAGAGTACAGTGATAACCATCGGAAGGCAGTATGGATCGGGCGGCCGTGATGTCGGCATCAAACTCGCTGAAAAAGAAGGCATCCCGTATTACGACAAAGAACTTCTCGTACGCGCGGCGAAGGACAGCGGTCTTAGCGAAGGCGTGTTCGAGGATTTCGATGAAAAACCAAAACGTCTTCTTTACGCGATGTCGATGGATCCTTATTCGTTCGGTTACGCGGGCACGACCTCGACCGATCAGGTCGGGAACAGTGTCGAGGCGGCGTTCGATCAGGCGATCAAAAAAGTCGCGTCGGAAGGGCCTTGCGTCATAATCGGAAGGTGCGCGGATTATGTGCTGCAGGAATACGAAAAGCCGCTCAGGGTATTTCTTTACTGCCCGTTCGAGCAGAGGGTAGAGAATGTGATGCGCCGAGAAGATCTCAACGAGGAGCAGGCGAAGAAAATCATCAAGAGGACCGACAAAGCGCGCGCTTCGTATTACAGCTTCTACACTTCGCAGAAATGGAACGACATGGGGAGTTACGATGTGTGTCTGAACACGGGACTGTTCAGCATCGACGAGACCGTCGGGATAATCAGCGATATCCTGAAGTATCAGGATGAGGACTGATCTCGAAGCAAAAGGAATCAAAAAGCTCACGGCACGCGCTGTGAGCTTTTATGTTATTTGAATTTTGCTGCCTGATTCCGGACCTGCGCTATCGTGCCGTGCCAAGAAGCCTGATCTGATCAGACTGCTTTCTTGACTCTGAGCATGAAGCTTTCGCGCTCCTCGTCAGTTGTTTCTTTTATGTGCCCGAGATTGAGCCACTGGCCGTTGTACATGCCGAGGCCCTTCAGTGTGGCGTTGACGAATGTGCCGCCGATCGGGTTGCCGCAGTCATTTATGAGTGTTTCGGTCGTTGCTTCTGAAGTCGTGATGACCAGCGTTTTCTGGATGTCCCAGATCGCGCGCATTATAGTGCCTTCCTCATTGTAAGCAGCGCCCTTGAGCATGACCTTGTCAAAGAATCCGCGCAGCATCGCCGGCGCGTTGTGCCACCAGATCGGGAAAACGAAAATGATCTCATCTGTTTCCTTAAGAATGTGCTGATACTGCATGACCATGGAATCGGACGCTTCGCCGTTCTTGTAGTGCGAGAGTTCCGACGCAGTCATTGTTGGGTCATAGCCGTCACGGTAAAGATCAATAAGGAAAAACTCCTTTCCGCGCTCATTGAGCGCGTCGGCCACATGATTCAGAATGGCTCTGTTGAAGCTCCCGTTCCAGGGATGGGCGTAAACGATAGTGGTATGCATATCTTCCTCCTGTTCGGTTCAGTTCGGTTTAGTCACGTCAGATCCGTTATCATTCCCCTTTATGTTATAAGTTTAACATGAATAGTGGTGCTGTACAACTTAATTGCAGAATATTATAATACCAGTATGTTTTCGATTTTAACCGGGAAAGGATGTTAAATATGTGGAAAGAATTCAAAGAGTTCGCGTTCAAGAGCAACGCGATGGAGCTTGCGATAGCGGTAGTGCTTGGCGCGGCGTTCAATGCTATAGTAACGGCTCTGGTAAATGATCTTATCATGCCGGTCGTAGGTGTGCTGCTTGGCGGAGTCGATTTTTCGTCGCTCATATGGACCGTCGGAGAAGCGCAGCTCAAATACGGGCTGGTGATCCAGCAGATAGTGAACTTCATTCTCATCGCTTTCAGCCTGTTCATCGTCGTTCGGACAATGAACAAATTCAGGGATCTCAACAAGGACATCAACACGAAGCTCCTGAAGCAGGAGCCGGAAGAGCCGAAGCCGGCGCCGCCGACCGAAGCGGAACTCCTTACTGAGATAAGAGATCTTCTTAAAGAAGAAAAACAGGTGTCATGACATTTGTGGTAGAATAGACTCATCAAGGGAATAATAGCCGCAGGGGGAATATAGTAATGGATAATAATAACCGTGAGAGAATGTTCATAGATAAACAGAACGCGTTCATAGCGCGGATGAGTCATGATATGCGCACATCGATGAACTCAGTCATAGGGCTCACAGTGCTGGCCGAAGAGAAGACGGACGATCCGGATATGCTGGAGATGCTCGACGGGATCGAAGGAGCCGGCAGACATATGATGGGGATCGTCAACAACTCGGTGGAACTGCTCCGTTTCTGGAGCGGCACAGTAGAGCTGCTGCGGGAGAACTACTCATACGATGAGTTCAAAGCAAATATAGAAAGCGTCATGAAGCCGCAGCTCAAGGAGAAGGATCTCAAGTTCACGATACGAAGGACTGAGCCTTTCATGAACAATATATACACCGATACGCAGCGGCTCGGGCAGATGATCGTGAGCATACTGATGAACGCGGTGGAGGCTTCATATGAGCACGGGACTATCGAGCTGGTGCTGAGTCTTGGCGGGACGAAGAGCGCCCGGACGGTGAAGTTCGAAGTCACGGATACAGGACGCGGCATGAGCAGGGATTTTGCTGAAAGATGTTTCGAACCGTTCGCGAAGGAAGATCAGCGTTCGGGAAAGGGCACGGGCCTCGGCCTTTCGATCGCGCGCGAAGTGGCAGATCTTTTCGGCGGAGATATATCGGTAGAAAGCAGCCCGGGAAAGGGTACTGTCGTGACAGCCGAGATACCGGCAGAGCAGGCTCCGGATGAAGTTTACGCGGACAGGCCGGCCGGCGAAGTCAAAGGAGACGTGTTCGATCCGAGAGGACGGAACATACTGCTGGCTGACGACGACTCCGTAAACCTCCGCATGGCGAAGCGCATGCTCGAGAACAAAGGATACGCGGTAGAGTGCGCGGAGACAGGGAAAGAAGCCGTTACTGCATTCGAAAAATCGGAGGCTTTCTATTTCTCGGCGGTGCTGCTCGATATCAGGATGCCTGATATGGACGGACTTGAAGCGGCAGAAGAGATCAGATCGATGGATAGGGAAGACGCGGGGAGAGTGCCTGTCATAGCGATGACGGCTAACGCGTTCGATGAAGATGTCGCCAGGAGCATGGCGGCCGGTATGGACGCGCACCTCACGAAACCGGTGGAGCCGGAGGACCTTTTCAGAACGCTGGCTGAGATGATACAGGGTTGACATTCCAGTAGGTGGAGAGTATATAATAAAGATTAGGCTAATTGGACATAAATCTAAAAATATATGAAGTATCAAGGAGGAATATCGAAATGGTCAATAAAGGTTGTTACACTCTCGGATCGCAGAAATCCGGCATCAGAGAACTTTTTGAATTCGGGAACAAGCGCGCTGAGGAAGTCGGACGTGAGAACGTCTACGATTTCAGCATCGGGAATCCGAGCGAGCCTGCGCCTGCGGAAGTTAATCAGGCGATAAAGGATATCGTCGACAACATCGACAGTGTCAAGGTGCACGGCTATACTAGCGCTCAGGGAAACGCGAGCACGAGAAAGGCCATTGCGGATGATATGAACGACAGGTTCGGAGCCGGCGTCATGGAAGATAATTTCTACATGACATGCGGCGCGGCGGCATCGCTCACGTCGACTATCAAAGCTCTTACTATAGACCACGACACAGAGTTCGTGACTGTAGCTCCGTTTTTCCCGGAGTACAGCGTGTTCGCTACAGTCGGCGGCGGCAAGCTCAAAGTTGTAGAGCCTGACATCCCTGATTTTCAGATACAGTTCGACAAACTCGAAGCGGCTATCAACAAGAACACTCAGGCTGTGATCGTGAACTCGCCGAACAATCCGTCGGGCGTCATTTATTCGAAGGCGACTCTTACGAAGCTCGCTGAGACTCTGACGAAGAAGAGCGCTGAGGTCGGACACACGATCTACCTGATCGCGGACGAGCCTTACAGAGAACTCGTTTATGATGGAGCAGTCGTTGAATACATCCCTTCGATCTATCCGAATACTATCGTTTGCTATTCATACAGTAAATCACTTTCGCTTCCGGGCGAGAGGATCGGCTACGTTATGGTGCCGAGCTGCGTGGAAAACTGGAAGGAAGTTTATGACGCGATCGCCGGAGCGGCGAGAAATATGGGTTATGTATGCGCGCCGGCTCTCATCCAGCTGGTGATCGAGAGATGTACGAAGTGCAGACCGAATCTCGAAGCTTACGCGAAGAACAGGCAGCTGCTTATGGACGGGCTGATCGCGGACGGCTACACTGTGGCTGATCCGGCAGGCGCGTTTTATCTCTTTGTAAAGGCTCCGAACGGTGATTCGGCGGCGTTCAGCGAGATAGGCAAGAAGCACGATGTACTGCTCGTACCGGGCGGCGGCTTTGGATGCCCTGAGTATTTCAGGCTCTGCTACTGCGTGCCTGAGGACATGATAAAGAGATCGATCCCTATCTTCAAAGACATGATCGACGAGTGCAAATAAGGAAACGAAGACAGGAAAGAAAACTGAAAATATAAACTGGAAATGTAAGCAGAAAATATAAATCTGGAATTCAAGAAGACCGCGCGGCTCAAAAAGTCACGCGGCCTTTTATTATTCACGCGGATACGCTCCGCGTCGCGGACATTACTGCGAGATCTGTTTTTGTTCGTCTTCCGGCTCTTCCACGAAGAACTCGTCTGAGTCGCTGTAAGGGATGCTCTTCTGTCCGAGCAGTCCAACTACGGCGCCGGTGATCCTGCCGCAAACGAACGCAATGACGACTGTCATCACGATGCCGAGAAGCTGTGTCCCGACGTTGCCTGTGCAGACGATGGCGAACAGTCCGCCGAGTACTCCCGGCATTCCGTGCAGGTTGTGTACTCCGCATGTGTCCTCGCCTCTGATGAGTTTGCAGACTTTAGGCGCGATGACCGCGTAACCGAGCGTGCTCAGTGTGCCTGCCGCGAGGCCGATGAAGATCGCAAGTCCCGGGCTTGCGATGTCGCATGTGGAGCCGATCGCTACGCCTCCCGCGAGTGCCGCGTTCGCGATGTCCTCGATGTCGAGTTTGCCGCGGATGAGTTTCGAGAATACGTATGTCGCGAGTGAAGCCGCCGCGAGAGCGAATACTGTGTTGATCGCTGTCAGGACTACTCTCGACGGATCTACGACCGCGCTCGTGAATGAAGGCCAGAAGACCCAGAGTATCATGCTGCCGAGGAGGCAGAACTGATTGCTTGTAGCGTCTGTCTGACAGAGCGGGGCGTCTTTGAATTTTTTCTGTGTGAACGCGACTACTCCGAGTCCGAAGTACGCGCCGAACGCGTGGATGACTACGCTGCCGCCTGTGTCCTGGAATCCGGTGAGCAGGCCGCTGTCTACTATGAGCCATTCATTGAAGAGGTAAGCGAATGTGAACAGCAGCGCCATGAGCGTGTACTGATCCATCTTGAATCTTCCGAGCGGCGCGCCTATCGCTATCAGCAGGCTGGCCGCCGCGAACTCGCCCCAGAGGAGCGCTTCGACGTTGAGTACCGGCGCGTCTCCGACAAAGCTCTTTATGAGCATGTAGAGCGGGATCGATACGCTGGTCACGATGAGTGTCGCTGTCATCGAACTGTAGCCATGGCCTCTTATGAAGACCATGAGGAATCCGAATCCGAGCAGCAGCATCGCCAGTACGTGGATCGATCTGCTGTAGATCATGGTCTGGAATATCGTATGTGTTTCGGCTGTCATCGAGCTCTGGTCTATGGTGCCCGACGCGTTTGTGATGCTGTTCATGCAGTCCATCACGTTTGAGTTGACCTGCGGGAGGAAAAGTATCCCCATGACGACGCACGCTATAAGCACGCCGATCAGGAATGGTACGTTCCTGGAGCTGTCTTTTTTCTGGTTGTCCATATGGATGTACTCCTTTTGTGATATAAATTTGATAAAAATTGGTCTTGAAGTATAAAAATATTAAAGCAAAATAATAGGAATACATCAGCCTCTAAAGCTAATGTATCCCCTTCCTCGGATATTTTACACCTAAAAGAGTGCGAATTAAAGAATTTTTTTAAACAATCAAAACTGCGGGCGCGGCCGCGGCTGGTCCGCGGCCCGGCGCGATCAGAGGATGGCGTCGATGAATCTTTCAGCGATCCTTGTCATCCCGTTTTTCTTTGTCGCGATGATGATGCTGACAGGCGGGATCTTTTCTCTGACCGGTATCTGCACGATGGATCCGTCACGCAGACTTTTTTCGGCGGCGTTTGCAGTAATGATCCCTATCCCCAGTCCTTCTTTTATGAAGTCGAGGATCAGGTCGTTTTCCGGCAGTGAGTATTTGGCATCGAGTCTCATGCCGTTGCTTTCGAAGAAGTCGGCGAGATGCTGACGCGTCGATGTGCCTTCGCTCATGCATATGAAATCTTCGTTTGTGAGTTCACGCACGGACATGGTTTTTTCATGCGGCGGAAGTTCGTAGCTGCTGCTTGCGGCGAAGATGTACTGGATGTTTTTGATGATCCTGCAGTCGAGTTTGTCGCTTTCAAGAAGCGGGGAGGCTACTATGGCTATGTCGACCTTGCCGGAGGCAAGGGCGGCAAGCGCGCCGCTCGTCGGATAGGTGAGTACGCCTACGCTGACGGCCGGATAGAGGGCGCGGAATTTGGCGATGTGACCGAGGATGTAGTATCTGAGTGCTGTGTCGCTCGCGGCGAGGCGCAGCTCTCCTCGGTCGAGGTCAAGGAGTGAGCGCAGGCTGCGCCGTCCTTCCTGGATCTCGTTATGGGCTTTTTCTATGTGGGTGAAAAGGACGCTTCCTTCGGGAGTGAGCTCCACGCCCCTGGGCTTTCTGAAAAAAAGTCTGCATCCGAGTTCGCTTTCCAGAAGCGATATCGTCCTGCTGACTGCCGGCTGAGAAATGAAAAGCTCTTTCGCGGCACCTGTGATACTTTCGTTTTTCGCGACAAAATAGAATACGCGGAAACTCTCCCAGTTTATCTTTTTCTCATCTATAGTTGATCCAGTTGGTCCGCTCATGATCAGCCTCCTTCTCGTGATGCCCCGCGCCACATTATCATACACATAAGGCATACTTATGGATAACATAAATAATATATATTTGAATTATACCATACTCGCGTCTATAATTAAAACCGTTACTGATGGAGAAATAGTATCAACAAAACAAAAATTATATACAAATCGCAAAGAAGGCAAAAATGAGTAATATGAGCAATAAGAAAAAAGGTTTCATATATATAGCGATCACCACAGTTCTTTTCAGTTCTATGGAGATCGCTCTTAAATTTATCGCGGGGGATTTCAATCCGGTGCAGCTGACTTTTTCAAGGTTCCTGATCGGCGGGATCGTTCTGCTGCCGTTCGCGCTGAGGGCGCTGAAGGCTAAAGGGATAAAGCTGAGCAGGCACGATCTTTCAAAGTTCGCGATGCTCGGGTTCGTCGGAATATTTGTGAGCATGATGCTTTATCAGCTCGCGGTCTGCAACGCGAAGGCTTCGGTCGTCGCTGTGCTTTTCAGTTCCAACCCGGTATTCGTGATGCTTTTCGCGTTCATCCTGCTCGGGGAACCTATCTTCAAAAACAATATCGCGGCGCTCATTTTCGATGTCGCCGGTATTCTCATAATTGTAGATCCGCTGCATACTGATATCAGCGCGGCGGGGATCACGTTCACTATCCTGGCGACTCTCATGTTCGCGCTTTACGGGGTGCTCGGCAAGAAGCAATGCAAGCGTTTCGGCGGTCTTGTAGTAACATGTTTTGGCTTCATTTTCGGCTCCGCGGAGATCATGGCCGCTGCGGCACTTACGCATATCGCGCCTGTCGCTTCGCTGCTTTCGGCGGGCGGACTTTCGAACTTCGCGAATATCCCGTTCATTTCGGGTTACAGCATGTCGAATATCGGAGTCGTCCTGTTCGTCTGCGTCGGAGTCACAGGTATCGGATTCGCGAGTTACTTCAAGGCGATGGAAGTAACATCAGCGAACACCGCGTCGCTGGTTTTCTTTTTCAAGCCGGCTCTCGCGCCTGTGCTCGCTTTCCTGATTTTGAAGGAAGCGATCCCATTCAATATGATCATTGGTATTGTCTGCATCCTCGCGGGTTCGATGATCTCGATCGCTCCTGCTCTCATCGCGTCTGTTATTTCGAGCCGCGGCGAGGCTGAAGAACTCGAAACAGAAGCCGAGAAGGAAGAGTTCTCGGAAGGCTATGCTGTCAGCAGCGCGTCCGCGGATACGGCAGCTGCTGCTGAAGCTGATGAAAATGAGATCCACGAAACTTCCACTCTTGAAAATATTTCGGCAGCCGGCGAGATCGAGGATGAAGAAGACGAGGAAGAAAGAGCTTAGCGCCTTGAGTGAACTGAGGGCTGAAGAAAAAACTGAATGCCTCGAAGAAGAACTTGAAGGCGGCCGTGAAATGGCTTATGATTACGATGAAGAACAATATGAAAGCGAGTGTGTGACTCATGATCAAAATCAAACTGATCCCTGAAGAACCGTATTTCAATAAGTGTGAAGTCGCGGTCATCGATGTGACTGACGGAAAAGAAAAACAGAGATGCAAGATCACAGTCGAGTACGGAGAATATGATGTCGAAGAACTGAAGAAAAAAGGCATCACCGATAAACCGGCGGCCATGAAATATTACCGCGGCTACATATATGACTTGATCAAGTATTACATTATCGGAGACTTCGAATACACCGGCGGCCTGGACCAGGTGCTGGATATAATTTCAGAACATCTTCCGGAAAAGTTTTAGATCAATAATAAAGGCTCCGCGTTATTCGCGGAGCCTTCTATATTGTGGCTTTAGCGGTGATTCCGAGCCGGATAGGCGAGGAATAAATAACCACCG
>CALDNM010000145.1 GCA_937915045.1 uncultured Clostridia bacterium | reverse complement strand
TAACAAGGGCTTATAGCCCTGGAGCAAACCACCCTTTTTAAGGGTGGTCATGATTATCGATCATTGTAGCCGATCCTTCGTCAGCAACTATGCAGCTTGCGAAATAACGGAAGTGCGCCGATGAAAGAGGAACATCGATGTTCAGTGTTTCACGGATAGGTTTGCCGTTATCCATGGATTCAACCATTGCCAGGAACTCGGCGTTCTCGTCGATGATATCAGCGACTTTATTCAGAAGGGCAGCTCTGTCCTTATCAGAATAATCTTTCCATGTTTTATAAGCTTCCCATGCGCCTTTGACAGCGTCATCAACATCCTTTTCTGTACCTGCAGCACATGTGGCCAGCTTTTCTCCAGTAGCCGGGCAGGTGGATACAAAGGTCGCGCCGTCAGACGCGTCTCTGAATTCGCCATTGATAAACAGACCATAGCTGTCCTGCAATTTTACATGTTCACTCATAATTCTGCCTCCTTGTAGTTATGATAGTATTGTTAAAAATATGACTTATTAACAGTACTAATTATATGCGGAATTTTCTGAAAATCAATACCTAAAAGCCAATATTTCTTAATTTTTAGCAAAATTGTGAAAACTGCTGAAAAAAATCATACTTTACAAAATACGGACTCTCTGCCTCATTGTTTTTTTGCTCTGTAAGATGTGTAATTGAGCGCAAATCTCTTGATATTCACTCTATTTCGTATTAATATGGAAGTCAGAGTTTGAATGAGGAAACTTTACTTATTAGAGGAGGAAAACATGTACAAAGTATCAAATGCCAGACAGCTTGTCGACAAAATATATGCTATGGACATCGAGGCTCCGCGCGTCACAGCGCATTGTCAGCCTGGACAGTTCATCATTGTTAAAGTCGACAAGAATGGTGAAAGGATCCCGCTTACGATATGCGATTATGACAGAGAAAAAGGAACTGTCACTATTGTGTTCCAGATAGCAGGAGTCACGACTACTAAGATCGCTGAGCTTAAAGACGGAGACGAATTCTGCGATGTCACAGGGCCGCTGGGAAAGCCATCGGACCTCATCTTCGAGCCGATCGAAGATCTCAAGAAGAAAAGTATTATATTCATCGCGGGCGGCGTAGGAGCTGCTCCGGTATATCCTCAGGCTAAATGGCTCAAGGAGCATGGCGTAGGATGCGATATCATCCTTGGTTCAAAGACCAAAGACCTTCTTATAATGGAAGACGCGCTCAGGAGCGTATGCACAGACCTTTATGTCGCTACTGATGATGGATCATACGGATTTGCCGGCATGGTCACACAGCAGCTCGAAGATCTCGTTGAAAACAAGGGCAAGAAATATGACCTTTGTGTTTCGATAGGACCGATGATAATGATGAAGTTTACAGCGCTCACGACTAAGAAATATGATATCCCAACTGTAGTGAGCATGAACCCTATAATGGTCGATGGCACCGGCATGTGCGGTGGCTGCAGACTCCACGTCGGAGGCGAAGTTAAGTTTGCCTGTGTAGATGGACCTGAATTCGATGGCCATAAGGTGAATTTCGATGAGGCGATGAAACGTTCTCAGATGTATAAAACGCTCGAAGGAAGAGCTTTACTGAAGCTGCAGGAAGGTGATACACATCACGGCGGCTGCGGAAATTGCGGGGAGGAAGCATAACGATGGACAACATGAAAAAAGTCCCTGTCAGAGAGCAGGATCCTAAAGAACGCGCGCACAATTTTGAAGAAGTGTGCTATGGATATAATAAAGAAGAAGCAATGGAAGAAGCCGAGCGCTGCCTTCACTGCAAGAACGCTAAATGTATCGCAGGATGTCCTGTAGCTATAGACATCCCTGAATTCATCGCTGCAGTCAAAGAGGGCGATTTCGAGAAAGCATATAAAGTCATAGGCAAGAGCTCATCTCTCCCGGCTATATGTGGAAGAGTATGCCCGCAGGAATCACAGTGCGAAGCACAGTGCATAAGAGGCATAAAGGGCGAAGCTGTTTCGATCGGCAAGCTCGAGCGTTTCGTTGCTGACTGGGCGCTTGAACATGATATCAAGCCTGATACAGCGACAGAGAAGAAGGGCAAAAAGGTCGCGATCATAGGTTCAGGCCCTTCAGGGCTCACATGCGCGGGAGATCTCGCGAAAAAGGGCTATGATGTCACAGTTTTCGAAGCTCTTCATAAGTATGGCGGCGTATTGGTTTACGGAATACCAGAATTCCGTCTACCTAAGGAAAAGGTCGTAGCTAAGGAAGTCAAGAAGGTCGAAGAACTCGGCGTAAAGTTCGAAAAGAATGTTATCGTCGGAAAATCGATGACTATAGATCAGCTCGTTACTGAAAATGATTTCGACGCTGTATTTATTGGATCGGGTGCGGGACTCCCTATGTTCATGGGAATACCGGGCGAGGAAGCGAACGGATGCTTCTCAGCGAACGAATACCTTACGAGGAACAACCTCATGAAGGCATTCAGAGACGATTATGATACACCTATCATAGCAGGTACAAAGGTTGCGGTAGTCGGCGGCGGAAACGTTGCTATGGACTCCGCGCGTACAGCGCTGAGACTCGGTGCTGAAGTACATATCGTGTACAGAAGAAGCGAGAAAGAGCTGCCGGCAAGAGCTGAAGAAGTAGAGCACGCGAAGCAGGAAGGCATCGACTTCCAGCTTCTCACAAATCCTGTAGAGATACTGACAGATGATACAGATCACGTAGTCGGCATCAAATGCATCAGGATGGAGCTCGGAGAACCTGATGATTCAGGAAGAAGAAGACCTGTTCCTATCGAAGGATCTGAATTTGATATCGATGTGGATACAGTCATCATGGCGCTCGGAACGACACCGAACCCTCTCATTCCTTCAACTACAGAAGGCCTGAACATGAACAAGAAAAAATGTATCGTAGCTGATGAAACTACGGGACTTACTTCAAAGGACGGAGTATTTGCCGGAGGAGACGCTGTCACCGGAGCAGCTACAGTTATACTGGCTATGGGAGCCGGCAAAACTGCTGCCGAAGGGATAGACGAATATCTCAGCGGAAAATAAAATCAAAGCCGATCAAAGGGAACGCGCTTTAGCAGCGCGCTCTCTTTATTTTGGTTGAAAAATGGATGTTTATTTGCTAAAATATCAGGGTATACTGAGTTGCATAGAGAGGTAGATCATGGCTAAAGGGGATATGACGAAAGAGGCGATAATGAACTCATTCATGGAGCTCATGGATGAAAAAGCCTTCACAGATATTACTATATCAAATATTACAGAAAAATGTCATTTGAACAGGCTGACATTTTATTATCATTTTCAGGATAAATACGATCTTCTGAATCAGATATATGATCTTATGATAATGTTTCCGTTCCAGCAGGGGCTTACTATCGATAACTGGCCGTCTCATCTGACGGAAGCATTGAAGACGGTCAAATCGCATAAGAAGTTCTGCAAGAACGCGATGGAAAATGATAACGGAGAGTTCGACAATCATGTCGGCGCTATCATCAGCAAATTGTTCGAAGATATAATAGATGATTTTTCGCAGGATGGAGAAATGTCGGATCATGATAAAAAATTCATCGCGAATTTCTTCTCATACGGTGTTACAGGGACAATAAATGACTGGGTCGAGACAGGCATGGAGGGCGAGCCTGAAGAACTTGTCGGCCTCATTGCCGGTACTCTCGATGATGGAAGAAAACTCGCGTTCGAACACTTCATTGAAGGGAAACTTTTTACTAAGTGATTTTTTATCATGTGTTAAAAATATATACAATTTAAAAGTTGTGTAAAAAAATCAAACAAATACAAAATACTGTTACTGTCAAATCCTTAAGCTGAATGTTAGGATGATAAATAGGAAATAGGATTTTGTATTTTTATTTGACGATAGTGTTTACTAAGAAAGAATGAGGTGATTTTAAGTGAGCGTGTTAAATAATCTTAAAAAAGAAGGAATGATGAAGGCTTACGAATATCTTGATAAGGATCCTGAGAACAATCTTCCGCATATGATGGAATGGATAGACAAATACTCCATGGGGATGTTCAAATCTCAGAGACAGCTTGTCTCGGATGTACTTTCAGATAAGGACAGTCCTTGGTATAAGCTCCTTGTGAGTTTATGGGACAAGGTCGATCCGGGAGTCAGGAAAACTATATTCAAGAACTTTGTTATCAACGCGGGCGTACTCGGGATGCAGCGTCAGAATGAAGTCAGAGAAAAAGAGAACTGCAATGTACCTTGGGCGATACTTCTCGATCCTACATCGGCATGCAACCTTCACTGCACAGGATGCTGGGCAGCTGAATACGGAGATAAACTCAATCTGACATTCGACGAACTCGACAGCATAATCACACAGGGCAAAGCGCTCGGAACATATATGTATATATACACAGGCGGCGAGCCTCTTGTCAGAAAAGATGACATAATCAAGCTCTGCGAAAAACATGATGACTGCGCGTTCCTCGCGTTCACAAATTCAACTCTTATAGATGAAGATTTCGCGAATGAGATGCTGAGGGTCAAGAACTTCGTCCCTGCTATCAGTGTCGAAGGATTTGAAGAAGCGACAGATGACAGAAGAGGAAAGGGCACTTACCAGAAGGTAAGGAACGCTATGAAGCTTCTCACAGAAAAGAAGCTGCCGTTCGGCGTATCATGCTGCTACACTAGCAAGAACGCTACAGAGATCGGAAGCGAAGAGTATATCGATGCTCTCATCGAGTGGGGCGCTCTCTTCTGCTGGATCTTCACATACATGCCTGTTGGCGTGAACGCGGTACCTGAGCTCATAGCTACTGCCGATCAGAGAGAATACATGTACAGACAGGTCAGAAAGTTCAGAGAGAACAAACCTCTCTTTACAATGGACTTCTGGAATGACGGCGAATATGTCAATGGATGCATCGCAGGGGGAAGATATTATCTTCACATCAACGCGAATGGTGATATTGAGCCTTGCGCGTTCGTACATTTCTCGGATTCGAATATCAGGGAAAAGACATTGCTTGAAGCATATAAGGCGCCTCTGTTCATGGGTTATCATGATCACCAGCCGTTCAATGACAACTATATGCAGCCATGTCCGGTACTCGACAATCCTGACGCTATAGATGAGATCGTAGACAACTGCGACTGCAAGTCGACAGACCTCGAATCGCCGGAGGATGTCCATACTCTCACAGCGAAGTGCAGAGAAGCAGCTAAGAACTGGGAGCCTGTTGCGGACAAGATCTGGAACACGGAATATCACAAGAAGAGAAACGCGAGAGTACAGCACAAATAGAATAAATATTTTTAATGATACGATAAATAAAACAAATATATTTTTTCGGATCAAGCGGCGGCGGTCAAAAAAACCGCCGCTTTTTTTCGTTGAAATTTCAACGCATATAGCGAAAAAAGAAAAATAAGTGCGTTTTTCTGCACGAAAAGTTCGTTCATATCAGACTTGACTGACAATTGCGACAGTAGTATAATTTTGCCAATGAAAGAGTACAAAAACTTTCTTTCATTCTCCATTCAGCGAGACTGCGGATGTGTTGCTCGTGCAAAAACGAAATTATATATTTTTATACCGCATGAACGCTGATAAACATTTTTTACTTATTCATAACATTTATTTATTCAGCAAGGAGGGATATTTGCAATGAGTGAAAAAACTGAAAGCGGCA
>CALDNM010000144.1 GCA_937915045.1 uncultured Clostridia bacterium | reverse complement strand
GATAAAATTAAACATGTGCCTCAAGGTACGAGAAAACACATTTTCAGGGAATGGTGGATAAATGGCAAAGAAATATGGAATGGTAAACGACGGGCATGTCGAAAAAGCGCGCCGTGAAGAGATAAGAAGGGCGCGACTCGCGGCCGAAGAGGAAAAAAGAAAAGAAGAGGAAGCCGCGGCAAAAGCGGATAATGAGAGCGCTGAAGCTGTTGAGGGCGAGCAGGTCGACGAGGGCGAGTTCGAGCAGCAGCAGCAGGAAGATACTTCTCCGATAAACGCCGATTTCGAAGTGGAATCGAGCGAGGACGCGGAAGGTGAAGAGTACGACGAAGATCCGGACAACGAATACGCGGATTTCAACTACGCCGGACAGAAGGCGAAGGAAGAACGCGAGATAAAGAAAAGCAGGCGCTGGGTCTGGGTATTCATAGCCACGGCGACGATAGTAGCATGTATTGCGCTGAGTTTTCTATAAACGAAAAGATACGCGACGAAAATGAGCGCCGGCGTTATATATACGCGGATATTTTTATCATGGCGATGATAGCGCTGATCTACGCGCTGAATGCTGTCGTGATAAAACCTGACGCGGGCGGCGCGTTCGGCTATTTTGCCGTATGCTATCTCGATGATATCATGGCCCCGTGTTTTGTTCTTTCTTATGTGAACATAGTAGCGGGCGCCGCGGGACTCAGAATAAGGGGATTCGCGGTCATTGAGGCTTTGTCGGTCACGATGGGCCTTTTCTGGGAGACTGCTTCGCAGCTCCTGAAACCTGAGGCTGTCGCTGATCCTCTCGATATCGCCGCGTGCGCTTTAGGCGGCGTGATCTACTGGGCGCTCTGCCGCAGGCTCGATGATGAATTCTGATCAAAGGTGAGAGAAATGGATTTTATGACTGAAACACTTAAAGATGTCGAACTTCCGAAAATGGCGGAGGTCCGTCAGTTTTTCGACCGTTCGAAAATAGATGATATAGAAGGCGCAGTAATGGACGCGCTTTGCGGCCCGAAGTTTTCGGGTCTCGATATAGAGGGAAAGTCTATCGCGGTAACGTGCGGGAGCCGGGGGATCGCGAATATCGCGGAGGTGATACGGTCTGTCGTACAGTTCTTAAAAGAGAAAGGCGCGGAGCCGTTTATCGTGCCGGCGATGGGGAGCCACGGCGGAGCGACTGCGGAAGGCCAGAGGCAGATACTGGCGAGCCTCGGGGTCACAGATGAAAGTACGGGCTGCGAGATCCGTTCGAGCATGGAGACGGTGAAGATAGGTGAGAGCACGGACGGCCACGAGGTCAGGATCGATAAGAACGCGTACGGCGCTGACGGTATCGTGCTTGTGAACAGGATAAAGCCGCATACTTCATTCAGAGGAGAGTTCGAGAGCGGGCTCATGAAGATGATGGCGATCGGGCTCGGCAAGCAGAGCGGAGCGGAGAGCTGCCATGAATCGGGATTCAAACACATGGCCGAGATGGTGCCGGCGTTCGGGAGAGTCATACTGAAAAACGCGAATGTGATCGCGGCGGTAGGGATCGTAGAAAACGCTTATGACGAGACAGCGATCATCGAAGGGCTCCTGCCTTCAGAAATAGAAAAAGGAGAGCCGGAGCTTTTAAAAATGGCCTCTGAGCTCATGCCAAAACTTCTTTTTGAAAGCTGCGATCTGCTTATAGTCGACAGGATCGGAAAAAATATAAGTGGTACAGGGATGGACCCGAACATTTCGGGAGCTTTCGGGACGCCTTACGCGAGCGGCGGCATTGACGCGCAGAGAAGATGCATTCTTGACCTCACGGACGAGACTCACGGCGGAGCGTATGGGATGGGCGCGGCAGATGTCATTACTGCCAGACTGCGGAATAAAATAGATTTCGCGCAGACGTATCCAAACGCCATTACTTCGACAACGCTTTCTTTTGTAAGGGTGCCGATGACGGTGGATTCTGACAGAGAGGCGATAGGTGTATGCCTTAAGACGTGTGTGGGCACGGACAAGGCGCGGCCGCGTGTGGTGCGGATAAAGGACACGGCTTCGATGGACAAAATCATGATATCAGAAGCGATGATCCCGGAAGCCGAGAGGATAATAAAAGAAAGCAATGGAAAACCGCCTCTTGAAATTATCGGAGAGGCTGCGCCATTCGCGTTCGATGAGAATGGGAATTTGTTTTAATGTTTGGGTTTGTCGGGGATCTTCGGCGGTCCGGCTTTGAGTTCGTTGAGCACCATGAATCCGAGGATCATGACGGCGCCCACGATTTCAAGCAGATTTATTGGTTCACGCAGGATGAACACTGATGAGAGGACTGAAAAAGTCGGGTCGAGGTAAGCGAGCACTGCGACTTCCTGCGTTTTCAGCGGACCCATGGATGTGATGTATGTCGAATAGATTATCCCTGTATGCACGACGCCGATGATCACAAGGCAAAGTATCCCTTTGAGTGGAAGCTGCCCAAGATGTATGCCGCATGTGAATAGTGTGTACGGCAGAAGTATCGAGCCTGTTACTATGAGCTGGCATATGGTCATCTCGAGGCCGCTGACGCTGCGCACCTGCTTGGTGCAGATGACGGTGAATGAATAGAACACTGCGGACATAAGGCCGAATACGACGCCTCGGAAAAGATCCGGGCTCCCTGACGCTGAGCCGCCTCCGAGTACTACGAGGACCAGTCCCACTGTCGAGAGCAGGAAACATATCAGCCTGGATCCTGTGACTTTCTCTTTGAACAGGAAGATGCTCGCTATCATCACGATACACGGTTCGAAATAATTGCAGAGGGTCGCTATAGCTACGGTGGTATATGTATACGATGTGAAGAAGCACAGCCACCCGCCAGCGAGGCCTGCGCCTGCCATTACTATATACAATATCGTCATGTTCCGTTCGCGTTTGGCCGCGCGGTACACGTCATGCACGGCGACATTGAGATCCGCGTCCGCACTGTCTGTATCAGCATCCGCGCGATCTGGATCCGTCTCCGCGCGATCTGGATCTGCGCGCCGGTTCCCAACATATGTTTCGACCTTCAGGAATGAGGTGTCGAATTTTCTTTTTGTGAATATAAAAAAAAGAAGTATCGCGGCCAGGCCGAAGAGCACACGAAAAAGCACGATTTCCTGAGGAGGAAGATCGATCTGTCTCACGAATATGCCGATGGTACCGAACACAGTCATCGATATCACCATTATCAGTCTTGCTTTCTTTTCTTTCATGGTTGAAATTATACTACAATTCTGTCACTTTAGCGAGGTAAAATAATACTCGCTGAAATATGCTGCAGTAACATTCCTCGCTGTGACACTTTTTCAGATCAGGCGAAATGAGTCAGGCAATCGCGTTGTGCTGCGGGTTTTGCGGTGGTTAAGGAAAGAATTTCATAGCCGATCCGGCGTTTATAGACCATAATCGCGTTATTCTGAACGGCCCGTCTTCTGGACCCGTTGCAAAGCGATGACACGTCTCGCGAAATCAAAAAAAGTGTCAGCGCTGTTTTTTTAGGAATCGTGCCAGCCATTGCAAACCGATGCCCGCAGGCGCGTATCTCAGAATGTGTCACAGCACTCAAGAACAGCTATCATAATCACGTGGCTAAATTCACAATATCGTGATATACTTTTAGCAGTAATATAGTATTAAACAAATAGGAGAGACATATGGCGGTTCAATACAACAGACTGTTGAAGAAACTCGTGGACTTGAAAATGTCAAATGCGGAGCTGATCCGGCGTGCCGGAGTGAGCGCAAACATTATGACAAAAATAAAGAGGGACGCGTATATTTCTATGGAAAGTCTTGAGAAGTTATGTCGCGCACTCGATTGCAGTGTTGATGAAGTACTTGAATTTGTTTCTGAAGGTGAGGGCGAGAATGAATAAGCAACAATTAGCGAACAAAATATGGGAATCTGCAAATAAAATGAGATCAAAGATCGATGCCAATGAATATAAAGATTATATCTTAGGTTTCATCTTTTATAAATTCCTTTCTGACAAAGAAGTAAAATATCTGAAGAGTATTGGCTTTACAGATGACAATATCGATCAAGTAAAGGAAGAAGTCTCTGAGTATGTAAAAAACACTCAGAAGAATATCGGATATTTTATATCGTATGATAATCTGTTTTCAACTTGGCTTTCCATGGGGAAAGATTTTGATGTAGCAAATGTCCGTGATGCTCTTTCAGCGTTCAGCCGTTTGATCAGCGATACTCATAAAAATGTTTTCAAGGGTATTTTTGATACTCTTCAGACAGGATTGTCTAAGTTGGGCAATACTTCCGGCGCACAGACTAAAGCAATAAGCGATCTGCTTTATCTCATCAAAGATATTCCGATGGACAGCAGACAGGATTATGATGTACTTGGTTTTGTATATGAGTATCTGATTTCAAATTTCGCTGCGAATGCCGGCAAAAAAGCCGGTGAATTTTATACACCGCATGAGGTTTCTGTACTGATGTCGGAAATTGTAGCAGATCATCTTAAACATCAAGAAGAAATAAAGATATACGACCCATGCTCTGGGTCTGGATCACTTCTTATCAACATTGGTAAATCTGCATCAAAATTTGCCGGCAGTGAAGATAAAATCGAATTTTATGCGCAGGAACTTAAACAGAATACATATAATTTAACAAGAATGAATCTTGTTATGCGTGGCATTATTCCTGATAATATATGTGTAAGGAATGGAGATACATTGAAGGATGACTGGCCATATTTTGATGAGAGCAATCCAGAAGAAACGTACACTCCACTTTATGTTGACGCCGTCGTCAGTAATCCTCCATACTCGCAGCAATGGGATCCTGACCATAAAGAGAGCGATCCCAGGTTCAACCGCTACGGTGTTGCGCCAAAAGGAAAGGCGGATTACGCTTTTCTTTTACATGCGCTTTATCATATCAAACCGGATGGTATTATGACGATCGTTCTTCCTCATGGAGTTCTGTTCCGTGGTGGTGAAGAGGGAACAATTAGGAAAAATCTAGTGGAAAACAATAATATTGATGCAATTATCGGACTTCCAGCAAATATCTTTTTTGGCACGGGCATTCCGACGATTATCATGATGCTCAAACAAAAACGAGATAATACAGATGTGTTTATTGTTGACGCATCAAAGGGTTATGAAAAAGAGGGTAAAAATAATAAATTACGTGCCCGTGATATAAAGAAAATCGCGGACGCAGTGACATCTCGCAACACAATAGACAATTTTTCAAAGGTTGTAACTCGTAATGAAATCAGAGACAATGATTACAATCTAAACATTCCTCGTTATGTTGACTCTTCTGAAAAATCGGAAAGCTGGGATATATATGCGTCGATGTTCGGAGGGATCCCATCAAGTGAAATAGATGAGATGTCTGAGTATTGGGAGGCTTTCCCGGAGCTCAAAAGCGCGTTATTTAGTGACCCAGACGCCGAGTACACACATTTCTGTGTTGATAATATCAAAGAAGCAATAGTAGAGCATGACAATGTACATGATTTTAAGGCCAGTTTTGACAGTGCATTTAGTGGATTTGACAGTGATCTTAATCATGAATTGCTTGATGGTGTCGAAGATGTCAATATTTCAAAGGGGCAAGACTATATTGCGAAACAGATATTTGAACGTATGTCTGGCATCCCGCTTGTTGACAAATATGAGGCATATCAGATATTCCATGATGAGTGGGAAAAGATTGAAATTGATCTTGAGATAATCCAGACAGAGGGCTTTGCGGCAGTCAAAGTCGTTGATCCCAACATGGTCATAAAGAAAAGAAATAATAGAGATACTGAGGAGCAGGATGGATGGATCGGCCATGTGATTCCGTTTGAGTTAGTTCAGAATACAATGTCACGTGATGCAGTTGAATCTATTCATAGGAAAGAAAGTAGAGTGAATGAGATCTCGTCTGAATATGATGAACTGCTTGATGAACTTCCAGAGGAAGAAAAAAGCAAAGATTTTGTGAATGATGATGGGTCATCCTTTGTAACGGCACAGGTCAAAAAAGAAATCAAATCGAATGGAACAGAGCAAAGCGTTCTTGATATCCTGAAGAAGTATATCAAACTGGACACGGAAAAAAAGATATTAAATAAAGAAATCAAAGAAGAATCGGCAGAATTGCAGATACAGACAAAAATAAAAATTGAATCACTTTCGGATGATGAAGCGTATGAATTATTGAGAGCAAAATGGATATTGCCTATTATTGAAGGGATTAAAAAGCTGCCAACGGGTGTTGTAAACGAGTTTGCTACAAAACTAGAAGCTTTAGCAAAGAAATATGAGACGACACTGTCAGATATAGCGCAGCAGATCAATGACACAGAATTCGAACTTGCCGGAATGCTGGATCAATTGACAGGAAATGAATATGACATGAAGGGACTTTCAGAATTTAAAAGACTTCTGGGAGGTGAGAAATAATGGATGAGAATGTAAAAAAACCTGCTATTAGATTCACTGGTTTTACGGATGATTGGGAACAGCGTAAGCTGGGGGAACTTGGAACTATTATGACAGGTTCAACACCGTCAACTAATCATAGTGAATACTATTCAGATGATGGAATTCCGTGGGTAACACCTACTGATATTACCAGCAATCTAATAAGCGATACTCCAAGAAAGTTAAGCAAAGATGGAGAAAAAGTGGGTCGAGTAGTTCCTCCAAACACTATCCTTGTTACCTGTATTGCGAGCATAGGGAAAAACGCTTTATTGCAAGTAAAAGGCAGCTTTAATCAGCAGATAAATAGTCTTACCCCAAATGTAGAAAACGACCCTTATTTTCTGATTTCAGAAAGTGAGTTATGGTCTGCAAAAATGAAGCGAAAAGCTGCTGCTGCCACAATGCAAATAGTGAATAAGACAGAGTTTTACGAGATAGTCACATTCGTGCCGACTAAAACTGAACAACAACAGATCGGAGCATTCTTCCGCAACCTCGACAACCTTATCACCCTTCATCAGCGAGAGTATTTGAAACTGGAAAAATAAGAAATCTATACTAAAGAAAAAAATTGATCAAGAGGATTATATCTTAGAAAAAGAACCGATGATTGGGAACAGCGTAAGTTGAGCGGAGTGTGTGCAGAATTCAAAAGTGGGGACTTTATTAGAGCCGAGGATATTAGAGATATGGGTGATTATCCTGTGTTTGGTGGAAATGGGTTAAGAGGCTATACAGACAGATATAACCATGAGGGTGATTATGCTATCATCGGGCGCCAAGGTGCGCTGTGTGGGAATATGAACTATTCCTCTGGAAAGGCTTATTTTACTGAACATGCGGTGGCTGTAAAAGCCAATGAGATCGGAAGAGCGTCGTGTAGGGAAAGAGTGTAG
>CALDNM010000143.1 GCA_937915045.1 uncultured Clostridia bacterium | reverse complement strand
TTCGTTCCGGTGATGCATGTCACTCCCTGCTCGAGCTCAAGCGAGACAGGCTTGAATTCCCGTCCCTGTTTTTTCAGCACAGAATCCACCATCAGATTCCGGCCGTCTTCTATCATTATCCTGTGCTCATCCGTTATCTCCGGCTTCACGCATCCGTGCGCTCTCGCGAACACAGCCTTGGCAAGAGCCAGGTCGAGCCTCCCGATCTTGGAGCAATTGCTGTAGAGCAGCTTGTGATGTTCCCATATCTCACGTGAAAGCCTCTCTCGCACAGCATCCTCTTCATCGGCGATCTCTCTCTCGACTTTCTCGATACGAGATTTTATCTTCGCCGAATCCCTGCTGTCTTCGAGAACGAAAAGAGCGCTGGCCGAATCACGATCCACTTGCTTCAGTATACCGCTCGCCCTGAGATGCGATACCATGATGTGATCTGCCTTCATCACCGATATCTCGAATGTAGGCGACATCTTCACGCCAAACACGTTCATCACCGACTCCGCCTGTTCGTTCTGCCATACTCTGAGTTCGGCGCGAAGCTCATTCCTTTTATTCCTGAGCGCGGTCAGTCTCTCAGAAAACTCATCATATATATAGAGCCCCGCCTTGCGTTCGCCCTGCGGATCCAGTATATCAAGTATCTCCGTCACATCGTCCGGGACATATTCCGGCGGCAGGTCCTCATGTCTGATTATATCGCGCAGCCTCCACATCTGCAGAAGCAGTCTCTTCACTCTGAAAAGTTCCACCATAGTAAGGGTAGAGTCGCTGCTCCTCTCGATAGGCAGAGTCGTGTCGCGCATATCGTGAAAAACACGTATATAAATGTAACCGACTTTTCTTCCGTCGGCCTCGACAAAATTCTTCACCTTCTGCACACGCTCAAGTTCCTGTCTTAGCTCCTCCTCGCTGCCCGGCATATAAGGGTCATTATCCATAAGATCACGAAGAGCGGACAGTCCGAATGAAGTTCCTATATTCAGATGAGATGTGACATAAGTAAAGCCGGAATCATCCATCGCCGACTTCGACGCGAAACCGCTTTTAGCGATATTGTTCTCAGCCACGACGCGCCTCCTCTCTGACATCTATGACAGGGATGCCCGGGATGGACTTCCTCATCTCTTCCCTGAACGCGCGCGGATCAAAAGAATACCCTCCGGGCGCGAACGGATTGACCGTGATCGCCGCCACTTTAATATCCTTCAGCACTTCGACCTTCATGCCTCGCTTCGAAAGGCCTGCCCACGAAGCCGAGTCCATCGCGATATCGGTCGGATCATCCACCACGAACGTGATCTGAGAAAGATTATATCTGCTTATGTCCCTTACTACCCCCGCCGTGAAAGCGCCCGGAAAATAAATGTAACACACCTGCTGATCGAGTACGCGGTCCATATACTTCGTGCCGCCTATGCTGGTCTTCAGATCGAGCTCCTGCACATCATAAGACGGGCCGGCTCCTTCGGAGACGCCCCTGTATTTTCTCAGTACGAGTATTTTGCCCTTGCCGCTGTAACGTCTTATTATCCCTGCCGCGTCTTCATCCGCGATCTGTGGCAGTGAATACAGCATCACCGTGTGAGCTGTCTCTTCGACGACCATTTCCATATTCCTTGAAACAACAGCGCCCGTACTCAGTATAGCCGCGTCGGCCGTATCCGGCGGCACTGTGCCTCTTCCGCTCATGGCGCTGTCGATCAGTGTAAGGCCCGCTCCGAGTTCCGCCATCTCCTCGCACATCGACTTCTGATATGTCGCGGCGATCGGGCCTGCGACCGTCACATGCCCTGGCTCTACTACCCTGCATATGAGGATATGACCGAGTGCTGTCGGATAATTCGTCATCCTCAGGATCTCCAGCCCCGCGTCAGCTTCATCGTAAAGCTGTACCGGCACGCTGACAATAGTCTCCTTCGGGAGCCACAGTCGCGGCCTGCCGGCCGTATCCTGGCTGTCCAGCCTGATGCCGCCCACGCCTGACGCCGTGACGCCGAGTATCACTCCTCCGGCTTCGGCTGCGCTTATAAGATAATCGAACGCGGCATGCTTCCCCGCGTGCTTCGCCGTCTCTATAAGAGCGACCCTCATATATTGATTTGTGAGCTCGCTGAGTAAATTCATATCCGCCTCTACGCTTTCATGAGAAAATCTATTTCTTTTTTCGTGAGCTTTCGATACTGGCCTTCCGCCAGACGCGCGAGATACACATCGCCCATCGCCACTCTCTTGAGCTCCTGCACGTGGCAGCCGACCTCCTTGAACATCTTTCTGATCTGGCGGTTCCTGCCTTCGTGTATAGTTATCTGCACATCCGAATAATGCGGATGCTGCTTCACGACTGTCACTTCAGCCGGGCTCGTCATGAAACCGTCGATCTCGACGCCATTCCTCAGTTT
>CALDNM010000142.1 GCA_937915045.1 uncultured Clostridia bacterium | reverse complement strand
TACGATCACCCTTGAGTCGGCGAGCCTGTCAATACCCTCGCTGCCGATCAGCCATCTTGTTCTAGTATATCTGTCTTCACTCATCATAGTGCCCTGTCATGTACTTTCCCGTCACTTTATAGATGACGCCTGGCGTATAGCCAAAACCTGAAAGACGTCTCCCGAGTTTCGCCAGAGTTTTCTTGTCCGGTGCTCCTGCCGTCTTCATGAATTTCTCCGCCTGAAAAGCTGCTCTTCTTTCTTCTTCCGAATCTATATCGATCTCATATTCATCTTCGAACGCGAACCTGCCTTTTTCGGCGTCAGCATCATCCACTCCGCGCTTTCTAAGTTCCATCCTGACTCTGTTGTACGACCAGCCCTTTCCGAAAGCGTACTTCATGAACATCGATGAATATGCCGCGTCATCCAGATAATGGACTTCCGCGAAACGTTTTATAAGATCTTCTATTTCGTTTTCCTCATACTCTTTTTTTCGAAGATGATCACGCATCTCTTTTTTCGTATGAGCTCTGTGCTCGAGATATCTCAATCCCGCGTCATCTATGTCAACTATCTTTTTCATTGCTCGAGTCTCCTCTGTTTTTCCCCTGATACCGATACTCCTATAACTCCTGCCAGGATCGCGGCTGCGCAAAGTACCTGATAAAGGCGGAGTGATTCTCCGATTATCAATACTCCTGCCAGGATCGTCACAAGTGTCGAAGCATTCCCGAATATCGAAGCGTTGACCGCGTGAAGTTTCTTAAGCATATAATTCATGAGTTGTGCCGACAGCATTATACATCCTACTCCAAGATAGATCGCGGCAGCAGTGAATTTCCAGTTCGCGAGCGGAGCGAAATAATTCGCGATATCGCCCGTGCGCAGTCCCGATATCAGCGTGACCGCGTTGAATACGAAAACGCCTTCTATGATTATGACCGTCGTAAGATCGAATGGCTCGAATTTCCCGCTGAAATATCTCCCGGTCACAGAATACATAGCCATAGAAAGCGCTGCCAGGATCAGCAGAACGACTCCCCGCATATCCACGGTCATCTTATTTCCCACTACGACCATTACTACAAGAGCGGCCGCCGAGAGTATCACGAAGAATATCTGTATCCCCGTTGATTTCTCTTTGAAAAAGACCGACGCTATGATCTGGACCATAAGAGGTGAAACCGCGAAGATGATCGTCGCTTCAACTGATGTGGAATAGACGAGCCCTGCTGTCTGAAGTGCCAGACACCCTATATAAAAAGACGCCGGTATGATCAGCGCTTTTTTTGATCCGCCCTTTTCACTGCTTCTGTTCTTTCTATGAAGCACCCACATGAAGGCCACTCCGATAAAAGCGAAATCGAATCTGTATGTCATTATCTGTATCGTTCCGGCAAACGGTATGCAGACCTTTATCATCAGAAATGAAAATCCGACGATGAAGGTGAATGCTATGCCGGCCAGATACGGTCTCAAGCTGTTTTCTTTATCCATATCCTGTCCTCTTCGGCCAGCGCGCACGCGCACTTTATACCTTTTCCAAGATCGAGAGCGTACATGTACGCCGAAGATCCGCCGCCTTCCATGACGCTCTTAAGTTTTCCGTTTTCTACTGTCTCAATGCTGCTGAGCCCGTCTCCGAGAGTGATGCCTAAGAATTTTATGTATGCTTCTTTTCTCACCCAGATGTCGAAAAAACCTTCGTCACCATGATCTTCTATATAGTCGCATTCACTGTCTGTAAAATATCTTTCAGCGATCGCGGACACCCCCATCTTCACATCTCTTTCGATCTGCATATCGAGACCCGCCTGATGCTTTCCAATGAGACACCCAAAATACGGTCCCGTATGACTTACGGAAAAGAAAATATCGGAATCTCTGAAATACGGTTTCCCGTCTCCCGTTCTAAGAATAGCCATGGTATCCGCCGATGGTATCGATGCCTTCGCCATAAGCGCTTTTTGTATCAAATTGTCTGTGTCCTCGCTTACGTGTTTCTCATCGCGCGGATCTCTAAAAATGAAAAGATCCATTTTTCAAGCATATCCTTCCCAGTGTTTATTTTATCGGGGCAGTCATCTGTCCGTAGTAATATTTTCCTTCGTATTTCTTAAAAGCTCTCACTTTATAATAATACTTTTTACCCTTCTTTGCTTTATTTATCTTCGCGCTGCGATCTGACGCACCGGTCTTAGCGACGAGCTTGTATTTGCCATATTTCGATGAAGCTCTGTACACCTGGTATCCACTCGCTGTCGCAGCTTTTGTCCACTTTATCGACGCGTACGTCTTTTTGTTTTTTAAGCTATTTACTTTGACAGCTTTAACTCTCGCTATCCTTATTGTGTACCTGCCAGTAGCGCATGTGCCTTCATAAGTAGCGTCTCCAGTCGCCTCGATATAATATTTTCCAGAATAAGGCGCCGTATATGACGCGGTCGCGCTGCTCGAAGAATTATAGTTTATGTCGGAACCGATCTTCTCTGTCACGCATTTCCCGTTTTTATTTACTATCTTCACGCATGCTGTGAATCCTTTTGAACGTTCATAAGCTGTGATCCTGTCTCCCTTAGACATAGAAACCACATAGCCTTTCATATATGATGATATATCATCATGTTTTTTATAAGTCGAAAGAGGAGAATTCTTTGTAAGGTTTCCTCTTCCGCTGTAGATCCCGCTGCTGAAGGATACACTGCTGTATCTGGCCGATACAATGATATTGCATGTGGCTGTCTGACCTCCGACTGTACCTGTCACAACAGCTGTCCCCGGTGAATGACACGTGATCTTACCTTCACCAGAAACCGTCACAACAGATGCGTTGCTGCTTGTGAAAGTCACGTCACAGGTACTTGTATTCCCGGGCAAGACTTCATATTCGATGTTCGTAACATCTCCAGCATGGAGTTTTGCTGACGTCCTGTTGAATACCAGACCTGAAGGAGAAGTTTTCGATGAAATAAGATTATTCATCGCGCTTCCAAGATCAAGTTTCCCAAACGCGTAAGAATTTGAAAACTTGCTGCTGTTGTCAGAGGTATAGATCAGGTTCTTTATTTCACGCGGAGTCAGTGTACTGTCTTTATAAAGGAGCAGTGCCGCAGCGCCGGTGACTACCGGAGAAGCCATCGATGTGCCTGAATCATACGAATATTTCTTGTTCCGCGGATCATCGTTCTCTCCGCTGCATCCGTTTTTCGTTCCTATCCAGGTACTGATTATGCTGTCCCCGGGAGCAGTTATATCTCTGTCAGAGCCGTAGTTCGAATAACTTGTAAGACTGCCCGTTTCATCGGAAGCATTTACACTTATAGCTTCAGGCGCGTCCGACGGAGAAACTCTCATATCAGTCGATTCATTGCCTGCCGCGCAGATGCAGAGAACGCCCTTCTTATATACTGAAGAAATAGATCCTTCAAGAAGATCGTCCTTTCCAGGTCCTCCAAGACTCATGTTTATTATCTTCGCCCCATTGTCAGCAGCGTAATTTATCGATGCCACAAGATCGTTCGTAGTAAAGACAGATCCCGCCCAGTCGTAAGTAGAAGCGTTGATCGCCATAATTGAGACAGTATTGTTCGCGGCTCCTGTCGCGGTACCTGCTATTCCCTGCTCATTATTTGAAGCCGCGGCGATCACACCGGCGACATGTGTGCCATGTCCGTCTTTGTCCGATACCTTCCCCGCGGTTACTTTCCCATCACTGCATGTCGCGCTCAGAGAAGTATCTATCTGTCCTTTCAGATCCTCATGACTCATTTTGACTCCGGTATCGATCACAGCTACACTGACCTTTGTGCCCGCAGTGCCGGCTTCGTCCCACGCCTGCTGCGCGTTTATGCCTTTGCCCGCTGAAAGATAGTATTGCTTCGTAAAATAAGTATCATTCGGCACAGAAGCTTTTCTGTATTTGTAATTAGGCTGAGCTGATACGATTTCTTCGTCCGAGCCATATTCCGATATCGCGCGGCTGACCGTATACTCCAGAGAGATCTTTACATCAGCAATTTTTTTTCCGCCCGCGGCGCTGCTTACCGAAACAACTTCTCCTCGTTCACTTTCCGCCGCTTTTTCTATCTCACTTTTTGAAGCGTTTTCGTCAAAAGAAAGCAATATGCTCCCCGTCACGAATCTGCTGTTTTTCGTTGTTCTTTCCTTCGCGGCTGTTTTGTAATCCGATACGATCGCTTCAGAACGTGTATCCGCTGAAGAAGTAAAATCTTTTATACTGCTGTCGTTTTTCCCGTTGCTGTTCGCGCCATAGTAATGATCAAGAACAGATCTCAGAGCGGCCTTGTATTCTTTATTGCTTTTTATCTTATTGAGCTCTGACGCTGCTTTTAAGGCCGATCCCTTATCTCCGCTTTTTGCCGTATCTAAAACATCTCCGGCGGTCACACTGCCCGCCGAAGGTGCTGATGTATCTTTATCCGCGCTCTGTCCTGATGTGCTGCCTCCAAAATGGATGACAGCCGCGAGAGCGACACATATGACCGATACGCCTATTATGCCTATGATTTTTCTTTTCTTTCTCATCTGACTTTCACATACTTACTTTCTGAATACTGTCCGGACACTTTTGTTGTCTTGTTCACTTGTCTGTAGGCTCTCATTTTATAATAATACGTTTTTCCTTTTTTAAGTCCGGTGTTGACATAATATGTACTGCTGTTGCCCTTAACTGTAGTCAGTCTCTTATACTTGCCGGTCTTTGATGAAGCTCTGTACACCCTGTATCCGGAAGCGCCGGAAATTTTTGACCATTTGACAGTTGCTTTGCCCTTTCCGGCTTTGACGCTGAACTTCGATGGTGCTGCCGGTATGACCTTAGCTGTCAGCACTGACGACGCTCTGCCTGAAATCGTTTTATTCGTTATAGTCCTGTACGGGGTGATTTTGTAATAATATGTTTTCCCGCATGTAAGGCCTGTATTTCTATACGTCAGCGTACTGTTTGATGTTATAGTTTTTATCGTTTTATATGTCCCGCTCTTTGACGATGCTCTCTGTATTTTATAGCCATTCGCGTTTTCAGAACGCGTCCATTTAAGATAAACACTATTATATGTCACTTTCGATATCTTCGAATAGCAAGGATCGAATGTATATGCGTCGAGTGTGAAAGCGCCTGTCGATGAAAAATATCCATCATGCTCAACTGAATAATTTGGTACAGCGCAGCACTGGATATAATATGTTCCGTCCGAAGTCGCGCAATATGTCACTGTTGAGGAATTATTTTCTTTGACATCTTCATCGAAATCGTCATATGACTCAGAGGCCACTATCTTCCCGTCGCTGTTGACGATCTTGATAAATGCCCCATAAGAGGATGAAGACTCTTCAGCGGATATACTCTGCCCTTTCAGAAGATCTAATGAATAGCCTTCCATATAGCCTGCGGCGTCATCATACTTACCTGATGAAGCGTAGATACTCGTTGATACCGGTGATTCTTTCGTCAGTTCTCCCGACACCGACGCTGAGCTGTCAATGAAAGCCAAAGGTGAGTATTTTGCTTTCACTGTTATCGCGCATGTCGATGAAGCGGTACCGGACGACGCGGTCACAGCAGCTGTACCGGCAGATACGCCTGTCACTATACCATCAGTCGATACTGATGCCACACCGGTGTCACTGCTTGACCAAGTCACCGTCTTTTTTGAAGCTGTTCCAGGGAGCAGGTCGCATGCGATCTGTGAACTGTCGCCTGTGTACACAGTCATCGACGATCTGTTTAAAACGATCGATGACGCGTCCGTCTGATCGGCCGCGAGGTCAGTAAGTGCCTGTCCGGCATTTAGATTTCCAAAAGCCTGCGTGCTGGAAAACGAAGTCTTCCCTGACGAAGAGCATAAATAATTTTTTATTTGTGAAGTGGTCAGCGTCGGATCATAATAAAGCAGCAATGCCGCCGTGCCTGTAACTATAGGCGCGGCCATCGACGTGCCCTGATCATACGCATATTTTGTATTTCCCGGATCTGCCCCTATCTTATTGTATCCGTTTTTATCTCCTACCCAGGTACTTAAGATATCATCGCCTGGAGCTGAGATGTCTTTATTGTATCCATAATTGGAATACTGGCTGAAGTCATCGCCTCCGCTCGTGCTCGATCCCTGTTCACTGTTCGCTATCACGCTGAACGAGTAAGGTGAATCCGAAGGAGAAACCAGCGCGTCAGTGCCCTCGTTCCCGGCCGCTGTCACGACCAGAGTTCCTTTTTTGTCGGCTGCGGCTATTTCATCCGCGAGAAGCTTATCGTTTCCCGGACCGCCAAGACTCATATTTACTATCTTCGCGCTTTTTGAAACAGCGTAATCAACCGAAAGAACGAGATCTTCCGAATAGAAAACCCCTCCGCTGAAAAATGCCGTCTCCGCGTTTATCATCATTATCGATACTGCGGAATTCGAAACGCCGGTCGCTACTCCGGTTATACCAGCAGAATTATTGGAAGTCGCTCCGATTATACCTGTGACATGTGTGCCATGGCCTTCTTCATAATCTATCGATGAAGCCCCTGTGGTGATCTTTCCGCCCGTTATCTTCGCGCAGTTTGCTGTATCGATCTGCCCCGCGCTAAGGTCTTCATTAGTCGTTTTTACGCCGGTATCTATTACGGCAACTTTTACTGTTGTTTTTGCGCTGCTCTTGGAATCAGCGACTGCCCACGCTGTAGGAGCGTCTATACCGTTTGCCCCGTTGAGATACCACTGCAGTCCCTCTGTATAGTATTTATCGTTCGGAGCAGTGAATTTCGTTTCCCCTGTCTCACCGGTGCCTGTATCACCTGTGCCTCCGGTGCCTGTATCTTTTACAGCGGACCCCTGCGAGACTGATGATGCCGAAGAACTGCTGTCGGCAGAATCCTCCGAAGTCCTGTAGATATAGTTAGGCTGTGATCCTTTGACATTTTTTCCCGTCTCATAACGAGAAGAAGCTTTGCTGACAGTATACTCGAGAGAAATATCGATGCTGGCTATTTTTGTCCCGCTCATTGTCGAATGGATCGCGTCCACAGTTCCTCTCTGCTCTGCCGCGGCCCTTTTTATCGCCGCGTCCGATGTACCGCTGCCAAACGTCAAAATGACTTCACCGGTCTTATAGCTCAAAGCCCTGGCTTTGTTTCTTTCCTTAGAAGCAGTCCTGTAATTCTGAACGATCATATTCCCTCTGCTGTCTATCGTTTTCCCTACAGTTCTTATATTTCCGCTGTTCTGTCCTTTCTCGTTATTTCCGTAGTAATAATCGAGTACTGAACGAAGAGCCTCATTGTATTTGTCGTTGTCCGATATCGTGTTGATTCTGATCGCGGCATCTCTTCCCGCGTTTACCGTTCCGTTTTTCGCGTATGTCAAAGCGGCTTCAGCGCTCGATGAGTCAGAAGAAGAATATGATTTGCTGTTTGTAGTGACAAAAGAATCACTGCAGCAAAACCCGCATATACAGATCACCGTCACCATGCTTATTAAAAATCCTAGTGCCAGCCCTGTTCCCTTTTTCATGGTGTCCTGCTTTCTGTTCGATCAGATCCTGTCTAGAACTGTCTTATACCCGTCAGCTCCGTACATGAGGCATTTGTTTATACGACTGATCGTAGCCGTAGACGCCTTCGTTATTTCTTCTATTTCGCTGTATGTTTTCTTTTCATTAAGAAGTTTAGCTACATGAAGTCTCATAGATATCGCTTTGATCTCCGGGATAGTGCAGATATCTTCAAAGAATCTGTAACATTCTTCTTCGTTTTCAAGTGACAATACTGCTTTGAAGAGCTCATCTGTCTCCTCATTTTTGAACTTTGATTCGTAAGCCATTAACTGCATTCTCCCTTCAGTTTCTTTCCCCTTGGTTTAAGTCAAATTATACCATTCAAGCCTTATACGCGTCAAACCTCTCATCTATTCTGATTTAAGTATTTCCTTCGCTTTTTTGAGCTGCGCCGCGCTGCCTTTTACGATATAATCCGGCGTTACTCCCTTTTTATGTATCGTATGTCCTTTAGGTGAAAAATACTGCATCACAGTCAGCTTATAAGCAGATCCGTCTTTGCTTTCTTCTGTCTGCTGTACTATGCCCTTTCCATAGGTCTTGGTCCCGATGATCTTGCCACTGCCACTGTCTTTTATAGCCGCTGATACGATTTCTGAAGAACTCGCGGTCCCGCCGTTTACCAGTACGACATAATCAAGGTTAGTTTTGGAAGAATTTGATCTGTAGTAAGTCTTATTTCCTTCCTTGTCTTCCATATATGTGATGACACCTTTGCCCATAAGCTTGTCAGCTACATCTGTGCCTGCTTCCACAAGCCCGCCGCCGTTGTCACGAAGATCTATCACAAGTCCTTTGACTTTTTTGCTTTCCATCTTTCTTAGCGCTGTATTGAAATCATCCGCTGTCGCGTCTTCAAAACTGCTTATTTTGATGTAGCCTATATTTCCACTCAGGATTTTGCTCGTCACTGATTTTTCAGTGATACGTTTTCTTATCATGGTGACAGTCTTTGTCTTGCCGTCTCTTACATATGTGACTTTCACCTTCGTCCCCGCGCTGCCTCTGATCGCAGTACCAAGATCATTCATCGAATCATAAGTCTTTCCGTCGACTTTGACTATATAATCTCCCGCCTTGATGCCCGCTTTCTTCGCCGGCGTACCTTCCATGACACTTACAACAATAAAATTGTCATTTTTATCCTGACTGAAAGTGATGCCAACGCCTTCAAACGACCCGGTCGTGCTCGCCTTCCAGTTCTCATAATCTTCTTTTGTCATGTATTCGGAATAGGCGTCTCCGAGACCTTCGAACAGTCCCTTATACATACCGTTTTCAAGATCAGTATCATCGACATCTTTATAGTAATTCGATTTTATATCCTTCCATAACGATTCAAGTTTCGAATACTTTTTGTCCATATACTTGTAATGCTGATAATCCTTTTGCGATATTGTGACGTGTCCTACACCGAGAAGCCCAAGTCCGCTTGTCGCTCCGGCTCCAGCCAGCATACCGACTGCCAGCGTTGCCACGAGAAGCAGTACTAAAGTGCGTTTTTTTATATTCATACGATCCTCCAGATCATCCTCTTACATCATCAAGTATCATTTGCGCGTTTCTTCGCCCGTTCCACTCATTTATACCAAGGCTGCCGATCACATCTACATGACATCCGGAATTTATCAGAGCCGAATGTTCCTGGGCCTCTCCGAACAGAACACATTTTATCGATCTTCCTCCGGGAAAATAAGATGTGAACCGAACATGCTGATCTTCCTGTCCCATGAAATTCACATACTTTGGAACAGCTCCTTTAATAAGGAATTTTGGTTCTTCGTTCGAGTTTCCAAATGGCTCCATTGCCTTCAGTTCTTCAGCGAGATCGATACCAGCCTCTTCCGGCAGCAGCTCAAGATCATATGATACGCTGCTGTCAAATATCCCCGGATTTTCCTTACTCATCGCGTCTATATCATCCGAAAGCCTTTTCCGCAGTTCGTCGAGATGCTCAGGCTTCATCGTGAAACCACACGCTCCGGAATGTCCTCCGAATCGTTCAAACAGATCTTTCTGCCTGTTCATTATCTCATAGAGATCGACTGTCTCTATGCTGCGGCCGGTCCCTTTGAGAAAATCTCCCGATTCCGTGACTACGAGCACAGGTCTGTTAAGCTTTTCCTTAAGTTTTCCTGCAACGATGCCGGTTATCCCTTCATGTGCCCCTTCAGCAAATACTACAGGGAAATCGCTTCCCGCGCACTGCTCCGAGATGAGCTGTATGCATTTTTTATATGTTTCATCCTGCGTCTTCTTCCTTTTCGAGTTGAAGTCTGTGACTTTATCAACTAGAGGAAGAGCGTCCTCGCGATCCTTCGCGAGCATAAGCTCCGCTCCATACGCAGCGTCTTCCATCCTGCCGCAAGCATTCAGGTTCGGCACTATACCATAAGCTATCTGTTCCGATCCGATACTTTCAGGATTCATAGAAATTCCTTCTATGAGTGCCCTGAGCCCCGGTCTTTTGGCTTTTCTGATTTCACGCAGCCCGTATTTCACAAGCGTTCGGTTCTCATCTTTCAACGGTACGATATCACCTATTGTACCGATAGCTGTAAGATCTAAGATGTCAGTTATAGCGCTCTTCGGGAGATCACATTTTCTCTGTATCGCCTGCGCGAATTTATAAGCGACTCCGCATCCCGCCAGATCTCTGAAAGGATACTTGCTGTCAGCGCGCTTCGGATTTATAAGAAGACAGTCAGCGCGTGTTTCTCCTATGGTATGATGATCCGTCACAACTATTTCAAGTCCGATGCTTTTCGCGTGTTCGACTTCATCGTATGAAACGCTGCCGCAGTCGACCGTGATGATCACTTCCGCTCCCTGCTCTCTGAGCCTGTCAAGAGCGAGGGCATTCAATCCGTAACCTTCTCTGAACCTAGAGGGAAGGAAAAAGAAAACGTCAGCGCCGGCACGTTCAAGTATCGTCTTCATGAGACATGTCGAAGTTATACCGTCCGCGTCATAATCTCCGTATATACAAATCTTTTTCCCGGAAGATATCGCGCGCAATATTAAATCCACTCCCGCTTCCATATCGGGAAGCAGGAATGGATCATATGTTTTTTTCGGCCTTTCCGAAAGGAATTCAGTGACAGCTTCTTCGCCGCTGATCCCTCTTTTTTTCAAAAGCTGTTCTATTATCGAATTCA
>CALDNM010000141.1 GCA_937915045.1 uncultured Clostridia bacterium | reverse complement strand
GTAGCCATGACGACATCGCCCTTTGAGACCTGTGATCTTCCCGATCTCGACAAATTGTCCTTCAGGACTTCAAATCCGGCCTGAGCCGCAGTCGCGGCCTGCATCATCTGCGGAAGATACAGCGTACCCTCTTCGAACTCCTGCCCTATAATGTCGAGAGCCGGCACGAGATACCTGTTCACTATACATATCTCATCATACTCTGCAAGAAGCGTTCGCACATCATCCGCCGCCATCGCGCTGAGGCCTTTCCTGAGATCCGCTGTCACATCGGCAAATGACACTTCGCCGACGTCTCTTCTTTCTTTTCTTTCGGCATCATCACAGCCCGCGCTCTCCCGTCCCGCTCCGCCGAATCTCTCTATGAACTTCACCGCGTTCCTGTCGCGTGCCCTCAGCATCTCGAACGCGAATACCGCTCCCATCATGCCTTCATCGCCCGGATCCATGATCGCGCAGTCAAGCCCTCTTTCAAGAGCCATAGTCAGGAACGTACGGTTGATGAGCGGCCTGTTTGGGAGGCCGAAGCTTATATTCGAGACCCCGAGCACCGTCCTGAGTCCAAGTTTTTCTTTGACCAGAGAGATCGCTTTCAGAGTCTCTTCCGCGCCTTCCTGCTCTGCTGAAGCTGTTAAGGTCAGGCAGTCTATGATCAGATCACTGTCCGGCACACCCGCTTTATTCGCGGCTCCGCGTATCTTCTTCGCGACAGCATAACGGCCTTCTGCCGTCTTCGGTATCCCGTCATCGTCAAGAGTGAGTCCGACTGCCGCCGCGCCATAATGCCTCACTGCCGGCAATATCTCACTAATGGACTTCTCCGTGCCATTTACCGAATTCACTATTGCCTTCCCATTATAGACGCGCAGAGCGGCTTCCACGGCTTTCGCGTTTCCGGAATCTATCTGTAACGGGATATCTGTCACACTCTGTATCTTCTTTATCATCTGAGGAAGCACTGCCGCTTCATCTATGCCCGGCACTCCGGCATTCACGTCAAGAATATCGGCGCCCTCTTCAGCCTCTTCGACCGCCTGCTTCATTATGTAGTCGTAGTCCCCATTTTTGATCGCGTCTCTCAGCCTTGGCTTTCCTGTAGGATTGAGCCTCTCTCCGATGACCGTCGTATGATCTATCACGCAGATCCGCGTCGCGGTGCATACTGCTGTTTTTTTCTCACGTTCCGCCCTTTTTGAAGGGGCGCGTCCTTCGAGCATCACTTTCATTTTCTTCGTGTATTCAGGAGTCGTGCCGCAGCATCCTCCGATCATGCATACCCCGATATCCATGTACTTTTCCATCGACTCCGCGAACTCATCCGCCGATATGTCGTAAGCCCCCGTCCTTGGATCCGGCAGCCCCGCGTTCGGTTTGATGAATACAGGAAGCTCCGTGCACGCGCAGAGTTTTTCAGCGAGCGGGAATATCTCGTCCGGACCGAGCGAGCAGTTTATGCCTGCCGCGTCCGCGCCGAGAGACTCGAGAAGGAGCGCCATCTCTTCAATGCCGCATCCCGTGAACGTCCTGCCGTCCTCTCCGAATGTCATCGATACTATCACAGGAAGCGAAGTGTTTTCCTTCACCGCGAGAAGAGCTGCCTTGACCTCATAAAGATCCGTCATCGTCTCTATCACCGCGAGATCCGCTCCCGACTTCTCACCCTGGACCGCGACCTCTTTGAAGCTGTCATACGCTTCTTCAAAGGTCAGCGTCCCCATCGGCTCGAGAAGCTGCCCGAGCGGCCCGATGTCGACAGCGACCATTGTATCGTCCGAACCGGCGCGCCTGGCGTTTTCTACTGATGCCGCGACTGCTTCCGCCGCCGTGACGCCGGTGCCTTCCATTTTGAATTTGCTCGCGCCGAACGTATTCGTGTACAGGATGTCCGCTCCCGCGCTTGCGTATTCATTCTGTATCTTCGTGATCTCATCCGCGTGAGTTATCGAAAGAAGCTCCGGGACACGCCCCGGGTCAGCGATGTACTTCTGTATCATCGTCCCCATGGCTCCGTCCAGGAGCAGTATTTTATCTTTTATCTTTTCTCTGAAATCCATATGGATCCTCTCCTTTATTTCATTCGGTATTTCATCCGCATACGCGTCCGGCTTTCCTGAGCTCGCATGTATCTTTCAGCGCGCATTCGGAACACACTGCCAAATAGCCACTGACCGGATGGTCCGCGATCCCCATTACTGCAGTAACGGATTTTCTCGGTATCATAAGGTGCGATGCTGTGACTGTGAGTCCTATCTTTTTCGCCGCGTCGAGTTTCACCGCGAGTATGTCCTGCGTTTCCAGCGGGAGGTCACCGTATCCCGGGCTGTATCTTCCGGTCATGAAAGGTGTTTCGCGCGGCAGGCTCTTCTGTATCTCCTCGCACATGATATCACATTCCTGTTCAGCAAGTACAGACGCGCCGCTGTCCAGAAAGACTGACATCGCCATGTCGCGGGCCGCCTCTTTTCTGATAGCCGTGTCCGCGCCCGGCCCGAGCGTGACTGCCATCAGGACCATCCTGCCGCAGCCTTTAAGATGCTTTTTTATTGCTTCTCCGGGAAGGTCGATCTCTCCTATATCCGCATATACATAAACGCCCCTCGGATCTGAAAGATCGAGAAGCGTATGCTCTGCCTCGGACATGCGTATGTCAAGGCTCCTGTCTTCAGGAGTCCCAAGGCGCGCCAGCCAGGCTTTTCTGTTTATTTTTTCAGGTACGGTAAGCCGCATAAGCATTTCCTTTTCCCGCTCAGACAGCCGCGTACTCTCTTGTTTTTTCCTGCCTGCTTACATGTTTTTCGATCCTCTGCGGAAGGAGATCTTTGATCCCCTCATAGACCGCTGAAGCGACTTCCGGCGTGTTCATCGTATAGAGATGTACGCCGTCGACTCCGTGTTCGATCAGGTCGCGTATCTGTTTCACCGCGTAGTCCGTGCCCGCGCTGAACAGTCCTTCTTCATCGTCCTGATATTTTTTGATCATGGCTTTGAAATCATCGGGGAGCTTTGCTCCGCTCATCTCGACTGTTCTCTCGACCTGTGTTTTCTTCGTGATCGGCATGATGCCCGCTGAGATCGGTACATCTATCCCCGCGCGCCTGACTGTACGGACGTATTCATAAAACGCCTCGTTGTCGAAGAAGAGCTGAGTTATGAGCCCCTGCACTCCGGCGCCGATCTTGTATTTGAGATTCTGGATATCCTGCTCCTTCGACGGGCTGTCCGGATGTCCTTCCGGGTAGCACGCCCCAAATATCTGCATCCCGCCGATACGCTGGATCTCTATCGCGAGCTCGTTCGCGTGATGATACTCTCCAACGCCTTCTTTGCCCTCGACTATATCGCCTCTGAGCGCGAGCACGTTTTCGATATTGTTGTCCTTCATCTCACGGATCATTTCTTTCACTTCACGCTCCGTCGAATTGATGCACGTGATATGCGCGAGCGCTTCGATCCCGTATTCTCTTTTAATTTTTCCGGCGATCTCCGATGTCAGCTTTCCGCCGTCACCGCCCGCGCCATAAGTCACACTGATATAATCCGGCTCAAGTTCTGCCAGAGCCTCAACTGTTTTGTATACGCTTTCAAGACCCGTCGTCTTTTTAGGCGGGAAAATTTCCAGCGAAAAAACAGGTTTTTTCTTTTCGAATAATTTTGGTATCCGCATGTTATTGACCTCCTGTGTATTCTGGTTTTTGCGTTCTCCTTCCGGAGCCTCACATTCGGTCTTCCTGCCAGCCCTTGCTGACGTTTATCCATTCAGTGAAATTCTGCGAATATTTTTCGAGTTCATCGCATGTGAGTTCGATCGCGCTGTTCCCGCTCCCGCAGGCCGGGAATATCGTTTTGAATCTCTTCAGCGAGTCATCAAGATATACTTTGACATTATCTTTGATCGCGAACGGGCATACTCCGCCTGCCGCGTGTCCTATAGCGGCTTCAACATCTCCGAACGGGATCATCGTCGCTTTCTGATGGAACTTGTCCTTGAACTTTCTGTTGTCAGCCTTCGCGTCTCCCGCCATTACTATAATGATAGGAGCGTCGTCGACTATGAACGACATGGACTTCGCTATCCTGCGCGGCTCTGTGCCGAGTGCCTGCGCCGCGAGTTCTACCGTCGCGCTGCTTTCCTCAGGCTCCATGATCCTGTCTTCAATGCCGTACTGTTTAAAATAATCTCTTACTTTTTCGATAGCCATAATGTTTCCTTTTTCTCTATTGGATGTATTTTTTAAACTATTTATATTTATCAAATTTGATTATACTTTTATGATTTATTCTCGATACCAATAATTGTAACGCAACCGTTTAATAAGTCAAGGGATAAAACCGATAACTGGTTATCGTAATATTCGATAACCGTTCGGCGCGGATCGTTTTACAAAAGATATTTACCCATTACAACTCCATTGTATCATGTATCAGCATGGCCATCCTGGCCATAGTGTGATTACTCTAAGTGCGTCATATCGCCTTTTTTAAAGACATTTGGCACACTTTCGCGTAACAGATCGAGAAGCTTGTGGAAGTAATTTACATTTTCATCCATTTCTACCTATTTCTATCCGTTTACCTGTGCATTTCGTATGTGATAACGGAAAAACCGCCTTACAGAAATTCAACGATCTCGGATTTGTGCCAATTCGCCAGATTTCGCCATGAAAGGTACACAAACTGTGCCAACGGTCGTTTAAATTTTGGATTTGGCGCATTTGGACCTTGCGCCCAAATTGACGGTCCTGTTGATGTTCCTGTTGATGATCTTGTTGATGGTCCTGTTGACGATCCTGTACTTGCGGTGTATGATCGATCTGTGTTTATACTACACCCCGGTGGGGTATCTATAATACCAGGCAAAGACTCGTCCCACAAGAGCCGGATCGGTCAGAGGCGCAAGAGCCGGATCGGCCAAAGCTAAAGAGCCGGATCAGAAAGGAACTTAAAATGATAGCAGACAGCAAGAAAGTGACCCGCCTTCTCAAGACGGCGCGCGGGCAGATCGATGGGATACTAAAGATGGTCGAAGAAGACCGTTACTGCATCGATATTTCTCAGCAGCTGATGGCGACCGAAGCCCTTCTCAACAAAACGAACCGTGAAGTACTGGCCGCCCACCTTAAAGGCTGCGTCAGGAACGCGGAGACAGAAGATGAAAGAGATGAGAAGATCGACGAGCTTGTCGATATGCTCGGAAAGATAATGAAGTAATAATATGAAGAAACAGAAATTCGATATCACGGGGATGAGCTGCGCGGCGTGCGCGGCCCGCGTAGATAAGACAGTGTCGAAGCTCGACGGGACAGCGGACGTCAGCGTGAACCTGCTGACAAACAGCATGAGCCTTGAGTACGATGAAGATAAACTTGGCCCGGATGAGA
>CALDNM010000140.1 GCA_937915045.1 uncultured Clostridia bacterium | reverse complement strand
GTAGATAGGGCTCTTTATTCCGTTCACTTGGGCGAGCGGAATAAAGAGCCCTATCTACTGCGACAACAGGCTGATACTTTCAGCTCCGAAGGTAAGGAATGTGATAGAAGAAAATATCGCAATGGCTATAGATGAAAATTATCCTGATTGTGAGATCGTCATGGGCACAAGCACCGGCGGGATCGCGCACGCGGCGCTCGCGGCGAATCTGCTTGGTATGCCGATGGGATACGTAAGAGGAAAAGCGAAAGATCACGGCCGTACGAATCAGATAGAGGGAAAACTTGAAAAAGGCGAAAAAACCGTTGTAGTTGAAGACCTCATATCGACAGGAGGCTCTGTCCTTGAGACAGTGGAAGCCCTTCGCGAAGCAGGTGCTGATGTACTTGGGATAGTAAGTATTTTCAATTACGGTATGAACGAGAGCATCGCGGCTTTCAACAAAGCCGAGGTCGAGGTCATCAGCCTGAGCAACCTGGACGCGCTGGTAAATGTTGCTGTGCGCAATAAATATATAGAGTTTGGGCAGAGAGGAAAGATCCTGAATTTCAGGAACGATCCGGAACACTGGTATAAAGGATAAGGAGCAAGGATATGGAGAAAAGGAATCTAATCAAAATTTCAGATCTGTCCGCGGCGGAGATCGATGATATGATAGCTCTCGCGAACGATATCATCGCGAACCCGGATGATTACGCTGAAGCGTGCAAAAGGAAAAAACTCGCCACTTTGTTTTTCGAACCAAGTACGAGGACGAGACTGAGCTTCGAAGCGGCGATGCTGGATCTTGGCGGAAATGTGCTTGGCTTTTCGGAAGCTTCATCAAGTTCCGTATCTAAAGGTGAGAGCGTGGCTGATACTATAAGAGTCGTAGGGAATTATGCCGATATAATAGCGATGAGACATCCTAAAGAGGGTGCCCCGGCAGTAGCTGCCGCGAAGAGCATCGTGCCGATAATCAACGCCGGAGACGGCGGACATTTCCATCCGACACAGACACTTACCGATCTGCTGACTATAAGCAGAGAAAAGGGGAGACTTTCGGATCTTACTGTCGGCCTCTGCGGAGACCTTCAGTTCGGACGTACAGTCCATTCGCTCATCGAAGCGATGCTGAGATATGACAACATCAAATTCGTTCTCATATCGCCTGAAGAATTGAAAGTTCCTGATTATATCATTGAAAAGATCAAGGACGCGGGAGCGAAATACAAAGAAGTCACAAAGATGGAAGACGTGATGAGTGAACTGGACATCCTCTACATGACGAGAGTCCAGAAGGAGCGCTTTTTCAACGAGGAAGATTACGTAAGACTGAAAGACACATATATCCTTGACCCAGAGAAAATGGCAATGGCGAAGGACGATATGATAGTAATGCATCCTCTTCCGAGGGTAAACGAGATATCCGTCGAAGTGGATAGTGACCCGAGAGCGTGTTATTTCGAACAGACACTGAATGGGAAGTTCATCAGGATGGCTCTCATCCTGACTCTTCTCGGGCTTGATAAAAACGGAAAGAAAACAGCATAAGGAGGTGCAGTATGAATATAGACGGAGTAACAACAGGAATAGTTCTCGATCATATACAGGCAGGCAAAAGCATGCAGATATACAAGCTTCTTGAGCTGGATAAACTGTCATGCAGTGTGGCAGTCGTGCAGAACGCGAGAAGCACAAAATACGGGAAAAAGGACATCATCAAAATAGACGCGCTGATCGATCTCGATCTCGACGTGCTCGGATATGTCGACTCAAACATTACTGTAGATATAATAAAAGACGGCAAGCTCATAGAGAAAAAACACGTGGCGCTGCCGGAAAAACTGACAAACGTCATCAAGTGCAAGAACCCGAGATGCATCACATCGACAGAGCAGGGGATAGACCAGAAATTCGTTCTTGTCGATAAGGAAAACAAGGTATACAGATGCTGTTACTGCGACGTAGAGCGCAAGGTACAGTAATGTAAAATAGTAAATCATCAAAATGAGGCCTTTGTGCGCGTAAAACGCATAGAGGTCTTTTTTGTTATAGAATAATTGGCTTTGGCTGTATTTGAAAGAGTTTGAATTAATTTGGCTGAAAATGATTGACTTTGAGTGACAATCATGCTATATTACAACCATAAAGAATAATTATTTACTTCAGTGAGGTGGAAGACATGTTACAGAGCGTAAGATATGACAGGATACTTCAGGAGATCGAAAGCAGGAAGGCCGTCAAGGTCACGACACTTTCAGATGAGCTCGGAGTAAGCGAGTCCACAGTAAGAAGAGATATAAATGAGCTCGATAAAATAGGAAAACTAAGAAAAGTTTTCGGAGGAGCTGTTTCGCTGGACAGCGGGATAAGCGCTGCGGAAGAAGATGTCCTCACGAAAGAATCACTGAACATTTCAGAAAAAGACAGTATCGCCAGATACGCGGCATCACTCATCAATGACAATGATTTCATATTCATAGATGCCGGGACCACAACATTCAGACTTATAGATCACATCACAAATAAAAAAGCGACATTCGTCACAAACGGCATAATGGCCGCCGAAAAGCTTATGAACAGCGGCTGCAAAACCTATATCATAGGCGGCGGGCTCAAAGCTGTCACTCAGGCAGTCGTCGGAGCGGAAGCTGTTGAAAATATCAGGAAGTACAATTTCACAAAATGCTTTATGGGCACAAACGGAATAGACGCCGCAAGGGGATTCACCACACCGGACATAGACGAATCAATGGTGAAGACGGCTGCCATGGAGCATTCGTACATATCGTATGTACTTGCGGATCATACGAAGTTCGGAGTCATTTCATCAGTATCGTTCGCGGAGATCGGAGACGCTATAGTCATCACAGACAGTCTCGCGGACCAGGAACTGAAGAAAAAGACGGTTATAAAGGAGGTCGGAGAATGATCTATACAGTCACTTTTAGCCCTGCAATAGACTATGTCGTATATATGGACAGTCTTGTACCGGGCGAGACGAACAGATCTACCGGGGAAAAATATTACTTCGGCGGGAAAGGGATAAACGTATCGACTATCCTCAGCAATCTCGGCATTGAAAACACCGCGCTTGGTTTTGTAAGCGGATTTACAGGCGAAGCTCTCGAAAAAGGACTTACTGAAGCAGGTCTCAATACTGATTTTATACATCTAAGCGAAGGTATCACAAGGATAAACGTCAAACTGAAGCAGAAAGAAACGGACGCGCCTTCTGCTATGGAAGAGACAGAAATAAACTGTCAGGGAGCAGCGGTACCGAGCGAAGCGATCGATGAGCTCATGAGTAAACTGGAAGATCTAAAGAGCGGAGACACGCTCGTCATCTCAGGCAGCATCCCGAACTCGATGCCGGACAATATCTATGAAATGATACTTGAAAAACAGATCGGTAAAGATGTGGGGTTCGTGGTAGACGCGACGGGAGAACTCCTCCGCAAAGTACTGAAGTACAAGCCATTCCTCATAAAACCGAACAGAAGAGAGATAGAAGAACTCTGCGGCAGGAGCGCTGACAACAACGAAGAAGTCACGGCATGCGCGAGGATGCTGCAGAAAGAAGGAGCGAGGAACGTGCTCGTATCGATGGGAGGAGACGGAGCTCTTCTTCTGACAGAGGACGGAGATATGTATTACAGAGGCTCGATGGGAAGCAGTATAAAAAACACCGTAGGATCCGGAGATTCCATGGTGGCTGGATTTATAGCAGGTTATTTCAAGACTGGAGATTATCAGAAAGCGCTGAAAATGGGAATCAGCGCCGGATCAGCATCGGCCTGCCAGGATGGACTGGCGACCGGAGATCAGATAATCGACTTCTACAAAAACAATTAACGGAGGGGCATCATGCGAATTATTGATTTATTGAAAACGGGTTCGGTGATCACGAATGCCGATGTATCCACAAAGGACCAGGCGATCGACAAGATGATCGAGCTCCACGACAAATGCGGAAATATTTCCGACGTCGCGAAATTCAAAGAAGGGATCCTCAAGAGAGAATCCGAAAGTACTACCGCGGTAGGAGAGGGCATAGCCATCCCGCACTGCAAGAGCGATACAGTTATAGCACCGGGACTCACAGCGCTGACTGTACCGGCAGGCATAGACTACGACGCGCCGGACGGAAAGGATTCAGACATCCTCTTCATGATAGCGGCTCCTATGGACGGAGATCTGCATCTGGAAGTGCTCGCCAGACTTATGACACTTCTCATGGATATGGATCTGAGGAAAGCTCTCCTCGAAGCGAAAAGCGAAGAAGAGTTCATAGCTGATCTGGACAAAGCTGAAAAAGCGAAATATCCTGATGAGGCCGGCTCGACTGAAATGACAGATGCCGCGGATAACGCGACCGAAGAGGAGGGATATAAGATCCTTGCCGTGACAGCATGCCCGACAGGAATAGCTCATACATATATGGCAGCTGAAGCTCTCGAAAAGAAAGCCGCTGAGATGGGATTCAAACTCAAGGCTGAGACGAATGGCTCGATGGGAGTCAAAAACGAGCTCACCGCGGCCGAGATCGCGGAAGCTGACGGTATAATAATCGCGGCTGATAAAAACGTTGATATGGCAAGGTTCGCGGGCAAGAGAGTCGTTTCGACAAAAGTCGCTGACGGGATCAACAAGCCTGAAGAACTTATAAACGAAATATTGGAAGAAAAAGCTCCTGTAATGGCAGGCGACGCCAAGCAGGTCGCTGACGCGGGGCAGCTCGGAAAAGAAAGTACAGGGCACAGAGTCTATAAGCATCTGATGAACGGTGTATCGTACATGCTTCCGTTCGTAGTCGGAGGCGGCGTCATGATCGCGCTCGCGTTCTTGATAGATACGATCGCCGGAGCTCCAAGAGACTCTTCGTTCGGGACATTCACGGCGGCAGCCGCGTTCTTCAAAAGTATAGGTGGTGTAGGGTTCGGATTCATGCTTCCTGTACTTGCTGGATTTATCGCTGAAAGTATAGCGGACAGGCCGGGCCTCGCCGTAGGATTCGTAGGCGGTTCGATCGCTACACTCGGATGCACATTCGCGCATGTGACAGGAGATACAGCAGCTATATCGGGATTCCTCGGAGCTCTGCTCGCTGGATTCCTCGGAGGCTGGATAGTGAACCTTCTCAGGAAAGCTTTCAAATGGCTGCCTGACGCTATCTCGCAGATGATGCCTATACTCATCATACCTCTTCTCGGCATGATACTCATAGGAGTAGTAATGTGCGCGATCAACCCGTTCGTCGGCGCTCTCAACACATGGATCTCAAGCGCGCTGAACGGCATGGGACAGTCGAGCGCAGTCATCCTCGGATGCATAGTAGCGGGCATGATGGCCATAGACATGGGCGGGCCGTTCAACAAAGCGGCATACGTTTTCGGGACAGCAGCCCTTACGACAGGAGGTTACAACATAATGGCAGCAGTCATGATCGGCGGCATGGTACCACCTATCGCGATCGCGCTCTGCACGACATTCTTCAAGAACAGATGGACCAAGGAAGAAAGAAAAGCCGGAGCAGTCAACTATGTCATGGGACTCTGCTTCATCACAGAAGGCGCGATACCGTTCGCGGCAGGAGATCCGCTCAGGGTCATACCGTCCTGCGTAGCGGGAAGCGCGATAGCAGGCGGGCTCTCGATGCTCTTTAACTGCACACTCATGGCTCCTCACGGCGGCATCTTCGTATTCGCTGTAGTAGGCCACTGGCCAATGTACGTTCTCGCTCTCGCTGTAGGTTCGGTAGTCGCAGGACTCCTCCTCGCGATACTCAAGAAGCCTCTCTCGAAAGAGCAGCAGGAAGCAGGCGCGACGATGGACGGACTCAAGCTCGAATAATATATAACTAAAATATCCATTCAAAAGGGATCTAAATATATAACATTCAAAGGAAGGAGTACAACTATGGTATCTAAACAGCTTACAGTTTCTAATTCACAGGGTTTCCACATGAGACCCGCAACAGTATTCGTGAACGCGATCTCAAAGTATAAATCAGACGTGACGATCAAGTTCAATGGAAATGACGTCAACGCAAAAAGTCTCATGAACCTCATCGCGGCATGCATCAAGTTCGGATCGAACATCGAAGTGGTCGCGAGCGGCGAAGATGAAGAAGCGGCTCTTGACGAAGCGGTCAAGCTCATAGAGTCCGGACTCGGAGAAGAGTGATATGCTTAAAGGAATACCGGTATCCGATGGGATCGGCATTGGTCACGTAAGGATAATAAAAAACAAAGACGTAAAGTTCGAGGATAAAGCTATCCCTGAAAACGAGATAGATAATGAACTCGAAAGATTCCATGACGCTGTGAAAGTTTTCTGCGACCGCACAGATAAAATGGCGAAGGAAATGGAGAAATCAGTCAATCCCAAAGAGGCGGAGATCATAAAAGGACATATACAGATGATCTCAGATCCATTTATGATCAGTCAGATAGACGATCAGATAAAGACAGGAGTATGCGCCGAAAAGGCTGCCGCGACAACACTCGATCAGTTCATAGAAATGTTTTCCTCCGTGGACGATGAGCTTACTCAGCAGAGGGCGACCGATGTCAGCGATATCAAAAAGAGGCTCCTCAGGATACTTCTCGGGATCGAGGAAATCGATCTCGGGACGCTGCCTCCGGATACTGTGATAGTTACAAAAGAGCTTACTCCTTCGATGACGACCGAGATAAAGAAAGAAAACATCGCAGGCATCATCACAGAGAAAGGCGGCATCACATCGCACAGCGCGATACTGTCGCGGGCCCTCGAGATACCGGCTGTCCTCAGCGTTCCTGAGATCACAAAGATATTACGTGATGGAGATATGGTGATCATCGACGGAAGGGAAGGAGATGTCCTGCCGGATCCTTCAGACAACGATATCAGGAATTATGAAAAATCCAAAGCTGATTTCATAAAAGAGAAAGAATATCTCGACACATTCATAGGTAAAGATACTGTGACTGCCGATGGTTATCGCAAAGAAGTATTTTGCAATATCGGCAATCCGAAAGACGGAGTCACTGCAGTCAAAAAAGACGGAGAAGGTATCGGACTCTTCAGGACCGAATTCCTCTTCATGGACAAGGACAGCGCGCCGTCGGAAGAAGATCAGTTCAACGCCTATAAAAAGGTCGCTGAGACACTTGGCGGAAGGACAGTCATCATAAGGACACTCGATGTCGGAGGAGACAAAGATATTCCTTATCTTGATTTGAAAAAAGAAGACAATCCGTTCCTGGGCTACAGAGCTGTGAGATATTGTCTGGGGCATAAAGATCTTTACAAAGTTCAGCTTCGTGCTATCCTAAAAGCGTCAGCGTATGGTAAGATATGGATAATGATACCGATGGTGACCAATGTATATGAGATACGTCAAGTAAGAGGTATGGTAGAGCGTATAAAGACAAAATTCGACGCTGAGGGAATACCATATGACAAAGATATAAAGATAGGTGCTATGATAGAAACTCCTGCCGCTTCGCTGATAGCGGACATACTCGCGAAAGAGTGTGATTTCTTCAGCATCGGCACAAACGATCTCATACAGTACACTATGGCAGCGGACAGGGGAAACGCTGATGTCGCGTATCTATACAAACCATATTTCCCGGCTGTACTCAGATCGATAAAGAATATCATCGAGTGCGGGAAAAAAGAAGGCCTCGTAGTAGGGATGTGCGGAGAAGGAGCGAGAGATCCTATGCTGATCCCTCTCCTGATAGCGTTTGGACTCGACGAGTTCAGTGTATCACCTACATCGGTACTCGCGGCCAGGAGCTGCATATCGAGATGGTCGATGAATGAGGCGAGGGAAGTCGCGGACAAGGCCCTGAGCCTTCCGACATATATCGAAGTAGAAGAATATTTAAAGAGTATAGTTAGAAAATGATTTGTGTATCATAAGGAGGCAGACAAATGATCAAAGTAGCAATAAACGGATTCGGAAGAATAGGAAGACTGGCGTTCCGCCAGGTATTTGATGATAATGAGTTCGAGATCGCAGCGATCAACGACCTTACAGATCCGAAGATGCTGGGATTTCTTCTGAAGCATGACAGTGTTCAGGGACAGTACCTTCACGAAATATCATATGACGACAGCAGCATTACTGTAGACGGCAAAAAGATCACTATCTATAAAGAAGCTGACGCGTCAAAACTCCCTTGGGGAAAACTGGGCATCGATGTAGTGCTCGAATGCACAGGTTTCTACACATCTAAGGCGAAATCGCAGGCTCACATCGACGCCGGCGCGAAGAAGGTCCTCATTTCGGCTCCTGCCGGAAACGATCTTCCTACAATAGTGTTCGGCACGAACGAAAGAATCCTCAAGAAAGACGACCTCATCGTATCGGGAGCTTCCTGCACGACGAACTGCCTGGCGCCTATGGCGAAAGCGCTCAATGATTACAGAGAGCTCAGGACAGGGTTCATGACTACTATTCACGCTTATACAGGTGATCAGATGATCCTCGACGGGCCGCACAAGAAGGGTGACCTGAGGCGCGCTAGAGCAGGCGCTGTGAACATCGTTCCTACAAGTTCGGGTGCTGCTAAGGCTATCGGCCTTGTCATCCCTGAACTCGACGGAAAGCTCATCGGATCGGCTCAGAGAGTACCTGTACCGACAGGCTCGATCACCATCCTCGACGCTACGCTGAAAGACATGACCGACAGCGTATCAGTTGAAGGCATCAATGAGAAGATGAAAGCAGAGGCGACTGATTCGTTCGGATATACGGAAGAAGAGATCGTCTCGAGCGACTGCATAGGGATGCATTACGGCTCACTGTTCGACGCGACACAGACTCTCGCGCAGCAGTGCGGGACACATATCTATGAAGTAAGGGTAGTGTCATGGTACGACAATGAGATGTCATACGTATCGCAGCTTATCAGAACACTCAAGTACATGGCTAAAATGAACTAAAATAATATAACGGATACACTATAAACTAAAAAGAAGGGGCGGCAGTTCGATCTGCCGTCCCTTTGCGTATAAACGGATCATTGCTTATGGATCTTTTCTATATACTCTTTTATCTTATCGAAAGATTCGCTGCTGATGTAATGCTCGATCCTGCACGCGTCGACAGCGGCTGTCTCTTCACTGACTCCGAGCTCTATAAGGGCGCGGGACAGTACTTTATGACGATCATAAACTTCAGAAGCGATAGTAAGGCCTTCTTCAGTCAAAGATATATTTCCTGATCCATCTATCGAGATGAGTCCTTTTTCCTTGAGATTTTTCATCGCGACACTGACGCTCGGCTTCGAAAAATCGAGCTCACGGACGATATCTATAGAGCGCACACTGCCGTTACGCTCTTTTAGTATGAGTATAGTTTCCAGATAATTTTCTGCTGATTCGTAGATCTTTTCCATAACCGCTGCCTCATTTAATAACAGTTTCAAGCGCGAACTCTATCATTTTTCCGTTCGCCTTCGTGCGTTCTTCCGTCGTAGCTTTTTCACCGGTGATGAAATGATCAGTAATGGTCATCATCGCCAGGGCGTCGACATCGTTGTACGCCGCGTTCATATAGAGCGCCGCCGCTTCCATCTCGACGGCCATAACGCCCATCTTTGCCCACTTTTTCCACCATTCAGGATCCGCTTCATAGAAGACATCGCAGGATACGATATTGCCTGCTCTGACATCGAGTTTCATCTCTTCATTTGCCGCGAGGGCATCTTTCAGAAGCGCCCAGCTCGCGCACGGAGCGTAATTGCCAGGGAGCCTGAATGAGTGCTGATAATTCGAGTCGGTAGAAGCCGCGATCCCAAGGACTACATCCTTGACCTTGATATCCTTGTGAAAAGAGCCCGCTGTACCGATCCTTATGATCCTCTTCACATCATATTCTGTCATGAGCTCCCACGAATATATACCCATAGACGGCATGCCCATACCGCTGCCCTGTATGGAAACAGGAACGCCTTTGTATCTTCCAGATCGGAAGAGCACACGTCT
>CALDNM010000139.1 GCA_937915045.1 uncultured Clostridia bacterium | reverse complement strand
ACGCGCGCCGCTTATTGTGAAAACTAAGTGAAGACGGCGCTCTCTTCATTGACATGACACTTTCGTCACGTATGATAGTGACTATGTTGATGAAAGGGAAAAATATGAAATCACTTACTAAGAAAGTTACTGTCGCGGCACTTGCCGTCATGATATTCACAGCGTTCACTCTGGTACCTCAGACAGCGTTCGCTGATACGAATGACACAGCGTCCGCGCAGAGCAGCACTGCGACGACTGAAACCGCGGTCGCGCCGAAAGCACCGGCCATTTCTTTCACATCGAAGAAGACATCATCGATATCGATGAAATGGGCAGCTGTTGATGGAGCGCAGTTCTACAGAGTATATACAGCAAAAGCAGGCAAAACCAATTATAAGAGAGTCGCGCAGGTGACAGATACATCTTATACAAGGACAGGCCTTTCCGATAACACAGGTTACAAATACAGACTCAGAGCATTCTACACTGACGAAAACGGTGATACAGTTTTTGTCACGTCGAAGACATATAAAGCAACTACGGCTGCTAAGGCCGGACGCTCGAAGCTGATGAATGTCGCGAAGAGCAAACTCGGATGCGCTTATGTCAGCGGTGCCGAAGGGCCGAGCAGATTCGACTGCAGCGGATACGTATATTACTGCTACAAAAAGTCGAAGGCAAGCACTAAGCATGTCAGCCGTACTTCAGCGCAGGGGCTTTACAACCAGCTCAAGAGATACAATATCGGGACGAGCCTCAGCAAGGCGTCCAAAGGCGACATCGTGCTTTGCGGTTCGAGCAGGAGCAGCATATCGCACGCGGCCATGGCTTACAGCAGCACAAAGATCATCAATGCGGCCAACCCTAGAAAGGGAGTCTGCGTTATGCCGGCGAGATATTTCCACATCGTGGCTATAATCCACATGCCGATGAAAAATTAATTCATCACATAAAAATGGTTTAAAGATCAAATTGATTTTAAACATATACGATCCAATCTAAAATGACGTTCGGGCTAACCACTGAACGTCATTTGCTTTTCGTTTTCTTTATCTGCTATAGTGTGATTACTCTAAATGCGTCAAATTGCCCTTTTTTAAAGCGCTTGGCACACTTCTGTGTATAAGGATGACGATTATAGAAATTAACTGGCTGCTTTATCCGTTGATTTGTACATCTTGTACGTGATAACGTAATTCTTCGTTTTCTTGTAGCTGTACGATCTTGGAAGTGCGTCAATGCACTTGATTTCATCATTCTTGGCACAAAAATTGTGCCAACGGAAGTTATAAAAAAGGAATTGGCGCATTTGGACCTCGCGAGTGAGTGCTGGGCCATGCGAGTGAGCGAAAAAAAGCCCGGATACGCGGCGGACCAGGAACAGCGTATCCGGACGTTGATGCTCTCGAACAATAAGAGCTAGCAGCCTCGGATCTAGAAGTAATAATTGAGATCCGCCTCAGCGCCGGCAGTCTCGGATCTAAAAGTAATAATTGAGATCCGCTTTGTCTGTTGTCGCGTTCATCGCGGTCTCCTTAGTGATCTTGCCGACCTTCACGAGGCGGGCGAGATCGCCGTTCAGGGTGTGCATGCCCTGTGCCGCCGATGAAGCCATGGTCGATGGCAGCTGGTGGCACTTGTCCTCACGTATGAGATTGCCGACAGCGTCGTTGCCTGTCAGCACCTCAGTCGCCGCGATACGACCGTCAAGCGTGGCCACAGGCAGCAGCTGCTGCGTTATGATACCGCGAAGCACAGTTGAAAGCTGACTTCTCATCTGCCCCTGTATCCCAGGAGGACACGTATCTATGATCCTGTCGATCGTCTGCGCCGCTCCGGTCGTATGAAGAGTCGAAAGCACGAGATGTCCTGTCTCAGCCGCTGTGATCGCAGTAGAGATAGTCTCGAAATCACGCATCTCCCCGACAAGGATGACATCCGGATCCTCACGCAGCGCCGACCGGAGCGCCGTCGCGAAAGTCTCCACAGTCTCCCCGACTTCCCTCTGATGCACGACCGAAAGATTCTGCTCGAACACGTACTCGATAGGATCCTCGACCGTCAGGATATGCTCCGACCTCGATCTTGAAATATAATCTATCATCGCCGCGAGAGTCGTCGACTTGCCACTCCCCGTAGGTCCGGTGAGCAGTATCAGGCCTCTCGGCTCATCCGCCAGATCCTTCATCACAGACGGGAGCTGAAGTTCCTCCAGCGTAGGGATCGTATTCCTGATGATCCTGATCGCCGCCGTGAGCCCGTTCATCTGCTTATAGACATTGACCCTGTGACGCTCTCCGCTCGGAAGAGCGTACGCGAAATCCTCATCATGTCCCTCTGCCAGACCGCTTTTCTCGCGGTCCCCGCACATAGAAAGGATGAGTGTTTTCACATCATCATCCGACATCTGTATATTTTCCTTCGTGAGCACGCCGTTTTTTCTCGTGACCACTGGTGTACCGCTTCCCTCAGTGAGATGGACATCGGAACATCCCTCTTCACGCGCCTTCTGCAGTAATGTGTTTATATCCAGCATAATCATACCTCCGCTTCTTTATTCGGCGTAACGCGCGATCTTGTGGTATTCCTGCATCGTTGTAGTACCGTCAAGTACGCGTTCACGCGCTTCTTCCTGCAGTGAGGAGAACATTCCCTCGCCGCGAAGATATTCTTCCATCGCTTCCATCTCGTCTCCCTCGGTTATCATCCTTCTGAGATGACGATCGACGACGACGACCTCATGCACCGCCATACGGCCTTTATAGCCGCTGCCATTGCAGACAGGACAGCCCTTCCCGCGATAGAGCTTCGTGCCGCTTTCCACTCCGAGCGCGATACACTCATCCTCCGTCGCCGTATATTCTTCGCGGCAGTGAGGACATACCTTCCTCATCAGCCTCTGAGCTACGATCCCGGAAAGAGAACTCGCGACCATATAAGGAGGTATCTCCATATCCTCAAGCCTTACTATAGCCGACAAAGCGTCGTTCGTATGTATCGTGGAAAAAACCAGATGCCCCGTTATCGCCGCTCGCACCGCGATCGACGCTGTCTCCGGATCTCGTGTCTCTCCTATCATTATAACATCCGGGTCCTGTCTTAAAAGAGCTCTCAGACCTCTTTCGAAAGTAAGGCCCGCGACAGGGTTGACCTGCATCTGATTTATCCCCGTGAGATTCCTCTCGACAAGGTCTTCTATCGTCGATATGTTTATCGGCAGTTTCACCATTTCATCGAGAGCCATGTAAAGCGTCGTCGTCTTGCCGCTTCCCGTAGGCCCTGTTATGTATATCATCCCGTTCGGTGAACTCAGTATCTTTTCAAATTTTTTATAGTTCTCTTCATCCATGCCGTACTGCCCCTGATGATCGACAGCGATATCGTCGAACAGGAAACGTATGACCGCTTTCTCGCCGTACACTGTCGGGATGATGGATACTCTGGCGTTGATATCTTTTCCTTCTATTATAGTCTTGAAATGTCCGTCCTGAGGGAGACGCCTTTCAGCGATATCCATCTCGGACATGATCTTTATCCTCGCTATCAGCGGTGTCTGTATCGACACAGCCAGCCTGGCCGTCTCCGCCATCACGCCGTCGACACGAACTCTGACCGCCACATAATCCTCGAACGATTCGATATGTATATCCGAAGCTCCCATATTGTATCCGTGTATCAGAAGCTTGTTCAGAGCGTCGACCACAGGAGCGTCCGCTCCCACTTCTTCGACACCGGTATCCTCAGGCTCAGGCTCCGCCGCCTCACTCGCTTTCTCAAGAGCTTGCCTTGCGGTCACAGCGCTGTAAGCGTGAGTGATCTCTAAGCGGATCTTTTCTTCAGGCGCGAGCACCAGCTTCAGATCCATCCCCGTCAGCTGCCTTATATCCTCAATGCCATAGAAATTCAGAGGATCGCTGAGCGCTACCGTAAGCACAGCGCCATCCTCTTTGAACGCGAGCATATTGTATTTCTGCGCGAGATTCTTCGGGATCTCCGCGATCGCTTTCATGTCGATATTGATCGTATCGAGATCGACGAGCTCCATATCAAGCTTGCGCCCCATAGCTTCAAGGACCTGACCCTCCGTCACGAATCCCTCATCTACAAGTATCTGCCCGATACGCTTTGATGTTTCAGGATGCTCCTTCTGCCACGCGAGAGCCTGCTCTATCTGCTCATCCGTTATATATTCATATTCCTTGAGGACCTCCCCTATACGAATATTCTTCATTTCTTGCTCCTTGACATACTTACTTCAACGGTTATATCGATGCTGTAATTCCCCTTCGATGTCGTCTGCGTTGTCGTGCCGCTCGAAAGCGTACTGTCTGCCGTTCCGGTGCCTCCGCCGTTTATTTTGAACTCCGCGACTCTCATGCCCTTTGCCGTCCTGAAGCTGTCAGCCAGACCGACACATTTCGCGAGGCTTCCCGTCGCCGTTATTTTCGCGTATCTCACCTCGACCTGATCTGTCGAAGCGCTGCTCCCCGAACTCGATGAACTGCTCGAAGACGAGCTGCCTGAGCTCGACGTGTTCCCCGATCCCGCCGTACTGCCGGTAGTCCCTGACGTCTGCTCTCCCGACGAATTGCTGCTGACCGACGGCGTATAGCCCGTCATTATTTCCAGCGTGTCCGGAGTGAGTCCCGCGTTCGTCACGATCCCCGTCACCAGCATATCGATACCATAATTCGCCATTACTTTATTATACGACTGGTTCATCAGCTTTATCTTCTTCGTATATTCATCAGCGAGCTGAGCATTCGACGTCTCCGCGCTTATCGTATTTTTCATATTCATGTACGACAGACTCGCTGCCGCTTCCCGTTCCGACGCCGCGCTGTAACGATCGATCGAAGGCATAAGTATATACCGCCATCCCGCGACCACAATGACCGCAATGACAAGTATGTACAAAAGCACTTTCTCCCTTTTGCTGAGTTTCGAGAACCCGTTCTTTATACCTGAAGTGAATTTACTCATTTGATCCCCTCGCGATCACTTATTATATGTACATGTGATAGTCGCGCTGTAACGCGTCCCGTCACCCTGATATCCTGTATATGACACGCTCTTGAAAGCGGCTATCTTCCTGATCTGCTTCACCATAGACGCGACAGACGATGCCGTTTTTGTGCTCACCGAGACCATGAGTACTCCCTGATCCGATGAGAACGTGAACGCCGTCACAGTCCCGCCCGAAAGGCACGCTTCCACTTCAGTGAGTATAGCGCTCGACGCTTCCGGATACGCTTCCGACTTCGTCTTGAAATCCTGAAGTCCATTGAAAGTCGACACCTTTTTATCCTTGTCCTGTTTTATCTGGTAAGCCTCCTGATACTGGAGCTGGTTATCCGTATTGCTCATGTACTCCTTGTATACGTTCGTCTGATGATTCTTGTAAAGTGTCATGCCGGAAAGAATGAAGAAAGCCAGCAGCACCGCTCCAAGAAGAGCGCACAAAGGTATGAGAGCTTTACGTCTCGCGAGCTTTGCCTCTTCGGCTTCCGGATCGTAATTGAATCTCTCGTAGAAGTTCATCTCTTTTGGCTTGATGTTTTTCTGCTTCTTGATCTTCGGAGGTTTCTTTTCCTTTTCAGGAGCCTCTTCTATCGCAGTCCCTTTCTGAATTTCCACTTTATCCTCACTCTCTTATCAGATTCCCCGTCGCGCACGCGTAAGCGTCTAGCTTGAAATCAGGGTCTGCATATTCAACAACTCCCGCGGCGTCTTCACCGATATCCTTCACCAGCACACTGCTGTTTCTGCTGAGAAATTCTTTCTGCTTCCTCGAAAAACCCACCGGATATACGAACTCGACTTTGTCCGGATTCTTTTCCGTGAAATTGAACTGTATGATCCTGGATTCCATCTGATCGATCTCCATCGACTCGTCTTCGGAATCAGGCTCCGAGAGCAGCCTCGCCCTCGCGTACATCCTGTATATGCCGTCGATGAAAAGCGCTCCCGTCAGCAGCCCTCCGTCGGCTGTGATCATTATAAACGTCTTATGCTCAGTCTTCGGCATCGAATCCACAAGTTTGATCATGCTCGACATCCCGAGATCTATGCATGATACAGTAATGTTCATTTCGTCGAAGAGTCTCACGTACTGTCCGATCATTTCTCTGGGCACAGCCGCGATCAGCGCTTTCACACCTTCATCACTCTGTTCGATCAGGGAATAATCCTTGAGATAATCTGTCGATTCCTCGTCATCGCCCAGGTCTTCCGTGAACTCGTCCTCGAGCCATTTCCAGACCATCTGCGGTTTCATCGCAGGTATCTCCTTCGTCTTGACCATCGCCTTGCAGCTTCCGATCGAGATGCGTACATCTTTGATGTCCGGCTGGGTCGACTTCGTGACTACCTGCTCGATTGCGAGTTTGAAAGCTGTTTCATCCGTGACCGTGCCGTTCAGAAATGCCTGCGAAGGCATAGGGACTTCCGCAAAATCCTCTATCTGAACAGTGCTTCCCTTCATCTGTCCGTGGATCAGCTGTATCTTTTTATTGCTCACATAAAGCGATGTGTCCATTGTCATGATCCTTTCCTTTTACATCCCGCCCGATGTTCCGACGGAATTGTACAGCGTAGGCAGCGGCAGTATCACCGAAACCATTATCGTTCCGATTATGAGCGCCATCAGTATTATCATTACCGGCTGAAGCATGTCTGTCATTCTCGCGACCGACATATCCGCCTCGAAATCAAAATTGTCCGCGGTACTTTCAAGCATCGCGTCGAGACGTCCTGTCTCTTCACCTATACGCACGCTCGCGGACAGCTTAGGATCGAATCCCTTCACTTTTCCAAGCGCCGCCGACAGTGCCTCGCCATTTCTGACATCGTTTATAACGCCGCCGAACTGTGACTCGAGATACATGTTCCCTACTGTGTTCTTCGTGTTTTCCAGCGAGCTGATCATCGAGATGCCGCTCGTATAACATGAGCACAGCGTCCTGCAGAAACGCGCGGTATATATTGTCCTGAGAAGCTTTCCGATCCCCGGAAGTTTCAGTTTGAATTTGTCCCAGTGTATCCTCGTCCTTGGCCACTTCAGCAGCGCTTTTATGATCACGACTATCAGCGCGATGACTATGATCACTGCCATCCAGTGTGCCTTGAGATTCGTAGATATCCCAAGCATGAACTGTGTGATAGCGGGAAGAGGTGTGTTCATCTGATTGAACACGTCGAAAAATTTCGGGAGTATCAGCAGGAATATCAGAAGTACTACGACGAGTGTCACGAATACCAGAATGACAGGGTAGACCATAGCGCCTTTGACTTTTGATTTCATCTTGTTGCTTTTATCGTAATGCTCCGCCATCCGCATGCAGGTCTCTTCCATAGAGCCTGACGCTTCCGCCGCTTTGAACATATTTATCAGAAGCTCCGGGAATACCCCCGGCTGCGCGAGCATCGCGTCAGAAAGCATGTATCCTCTCTGAAGATCCATGTGCAGATTCGTATATACTTGTTTCGCTTTTGGATGGATATCGCGCTGCACCATTATATTCAGCGCGCGAATGAGGGGAACGCCTGACCCGAGCATCATTCCGAGGTCACGGCAAAAATCAGCGAGGAGTTTTGGTTTCATCGCTTTTTGTTTTTTGACCGCGGCTTCTTTGCAGTCGATCATGAAGATGTCATCTTTTTCAAGTTTAGTTCTCAGATCCGATCTGCTGTCGGCAGATTTCTTGCCCCTGACGGTCTTCCCGTCGAGCTTTGCCGCCTGATACTCATATACCGGCAACTTTCCCTCCCCCTTTCTTCTTGCATCGATTCATCTATTATCAGAGTCCAAATGACCCCAGATACGCGTACCATATCGCGTCTCCGACGAACAGAGCGACTGCCATGCCCGCGGCCAGGAACGGTCCAAACGCGAAATGTCCCTTTCTGTCTTTTTTCTTTGAGGCAAGAAGATATATACCATATATCCCGCCCCCTATTATCGCTATAAATGTCCCGACGATCAGAGCTCTCCATCCGAGGAGGAACCCGCACGCCGCGCAGAGTTTTATATCGCCTCCGCCGAAGCTGTCCTTTATGATGAGGTCCAGCAGTATCATCGGCACCGATACAGCGACTATCCCTATAAGTCTCGACACGAGTGCCGGCATCGGCACAGCAAACACTGCGCATATCCCGAGCACGATCAGAGCGACATGCATACTGTCAGGTATCTCCATCGTGTCTATGTCTATAAAAGCAACTGTCACCAGCACGCAGCACGCCGCGAACGCTATAAGCGCGTGCCATGTCATGCCCCATACGATCACCGATACTATCGCCGCCGCTCCCCCGAGTGATTCCACAAGAGGATATCTCGGGGAGATCGGATCACCGCAAAAACGACAACGCCCTCTCAGCACCAAAAAGCTGAAGAGAGGGACCAGATCTCTCGCGAGGAGTGTATTACCGCATTTCGGGCAGAAGCTTCTGCCTTTTGCTATGTTTATATGAAGCGGGATCCTGTAGATGAGCACGTTAAGAAAACTTCCGATGCAGATGCCGAAAATGAAAACAAATAAATATATCACTCCATAAGCAACTGCAAGCATGCCCTTTACCTCGACCCTATAAACTTCATGTTATTATTCTACCAATTTTTTACACAAAAATCAATACTTGGTTCAAAATGTCAGCTCAGATTTGACCTGTCTAAGTTTTCTATATGATCCATTATATACATACTCATCCCCCATTGCAATCATGACCACCGGCTCAGCCGGTGGTTTGCT